>DASQUN010000096.1:0-3753 GCA_035641275.1 Candidatus Udaeobacter sp.
AACCCCGCCGAAGATACCCTCTACGAAGCAGCGGCGGGCCAAGGCGCGTTCTTAAATCATCAACCGATCCGTGTCACTCCGCGGGGTCGTATTGACGGCGCAGTGTTGCTGGTGAGCCGCTCGGAGCCGCAACGAAAGTTCCAGGTGTTCGTCGATCGCTGCGAAATCAAACGGGTTGGCAGCATTGCATTCCGGCTGGCTAAAGTCGCTGGCGGAGACGGGGACGGCACGCTGACTTTTCGCTCGATTCACGAATGGGATGTGTGTGGGGGCGTGCTGCTCGTGGAAGAGGCGGGAGGAACGATCGTTGACGGAAGCGGGCAGCCGCTCGTATTTAACCGGCAGGAGATCAGGCATCGCGGCGTCGTGGCCGCGAATGTTACCTTGGCTCAGGGATTACAGGACTTGTGGACAACAGCAATGGCGCAGAAACAATTCGTCCATCCTAATGGCCTAGCGAGATGATCAGGCGACATTGTGTCTACTGCGGAGATCGACTCGCTTTCTGGTCACGGATATGCGCGGACTGTAAGAAACTCCTGGTCTGCGCGCAACAGTTGCGCGGCCATGTCGGGTACGGCGAGTTTCTCGACGGACTGGAACGCACGGGTATAGCCAAGGAAAAGATCTTGAGATTTCTTCAGGCAGATCCGGACGGAACGGGTAGCATTCAAGATCAAGTAACAGCGGAAATGACCACCGAGCTTATGAAGGTCATGGGCATCTCGGGACAACAAACACCCGAGAAAGTAAAACGCATTCGGGATTCGTTCCGCAAGGATTCCAAGTAATCTTTCGAGGGACGTGAAGATAACCATCTACATCTCGTTGGTGTTCCTGACAGCCTATATGATCGGGCTGGTGATTCGCCGCCTTATCTTTCTGCGGGACCAACGCCGGATGCGGGAAGAGAGCCGCTGGGGTGGTCGAGTCATCGCCAAAGCCGACGAAGTGGAGCCAGGATCGGTGAAAAAGTTTTGGCTGATTTGTCAAAAATATCGCGTCGACGGATTTTTGATCAATGATTCGGGAAATTTTTACGCTTACGTGAACCGCTGCCGCCACATGACGACGCCACTGGATTTCATTCGCGCTCAGTTTTTTACCGAGGACGGCCGACACCTTATGTGCTACACGCACGGAGCACTGTACGAGCCGACCACCGGACTCTGTGTGTCGGGGCCTTGCAAGGGTGAGTCTCTCTATAAACTTCCTGTTCGTGTGGACCGAGGAGATGTTTTGGTGGGTTGCCCGAAAGGCGAGTTGTCTTTCTTGTCCGAGTAAAGGCTAATCATGACTCCGGCCGGAAAAAGAAAGACGAGAACGCTCGTCGCTCAAGTCGGTGAGCTTGCTCACGGTGAAAGCAAAAAATTTACGCTTAGATGCGGCGGAGCTAACGTTGAAGCGTTGCTGATCAACTATGAAGGCGCTCTGCACGCCTACCTAAATCGCTGCCGTCATATCGGGATCTCGCTGGATTGGGTGGATAATCAGTTTTTTTCCGAAGACAAACGATTTCTTATCTGCGCCAACCACGGCGCTACGTACGAGCCGAAAACGGGCGAATGTGTCTGGGGGCCATGCGCCGGGGCTTCGCTTCAGGACGTGCCCCTGGAGATCGAGGGGCGGAAGATATTTGCCCGGTGTCCGGAAGTGCGATTCGAAAATGGATTCTAGTCCTTTGATTCAGAGACCGCTCCTGGAGAGGAGAAGTTAATGAGGGAGTGTCTTTTCTGCGGTATCATAGAAGGCAAGATCAAGGGAGACATCGTTTACCGGGATGATTCCGTTGTGGCGTTTAAAGACATCAAGCCGAAAGCTCCGGTGCATATTCTGATCATCCCGCGTAAGCACATTGCGACGCTGGGTGATGTCGGGCCGGACGATGGACCTCTTATTGCCGCGATCTTCTTTACCGCCGCAAAACTTGCCCAGGAGCACAGTATTGCCGACACGGGTTACCGGGTTGTGGTCAACTGCGGGGCCAATGCGGGGCAAACGGTCTTCCACTTGCATTACCACCTAATGGGCGGTCGTCACATGGGATGGCCGCCGGGCTAGACGGACCCATGAATGTGCGCGAAACGATCCCCGGAGGATTTTGTGGCAACCGTTGAATGGCGCAGTCCCGCAAGTGAAATGGCGGTCCAGCAGTTCGACATTGCCGCTGCCAAGCTCAATCTCGATGCCAATGTAGCTGGCCGATTACGGCGCCCGGAGCGGGCGATGATCGTCAGTGTTCCCACCAGGATGGACCACGGCCGAGTGCAAGTCTTTACGGGTTACCGCGTACAGCACAATGACGTGCTCGGACCCTTCAAAGGCGGCATTCGCTATCACCCCGCGGTGAATCTTGGTGAAATCTCGGCGTTGGCGATGTGGATGACCTGGAAATGTTCCCTTGTGGGTTTACCCCTGGGCGGCGCGAAAGGAGGGATTGCTTGCGATCCGGCGGAACTCTCGCGCCACGAGCTCCAATCCATGACGCGGCGCTTCACCGCTGAAATGCTGAATTTCATCGGCCCCGAAGTTGATGTTCCCGCCCCGGACATGGGTACGAATGAGCAGGTGATGGCATGGATCATGGATACCTATTCACAGCACAAAGGTCATGCCGTCCCAGAAATCGTCACCGGAAAACCGGTGGCTATTGGCGGTACGTTAGGTAGGAGGGACGCCACGGGACGGGGTGTTGTCTACACGATTATCGAAGCCGCCAAGCATCTGAAAACGGATTTGAGCCAGTGCACCGCCGTCGTCCAGGGTTTCGGCAATGTCGGCTCGGTGGTCGTAAAAGAACTGACCCATATCGGCGTGAAAGTAATTGGAGTCTCCGACCGGACGGGCGGTTTCTATGATGCCAACGGACTGCCGGTCGATAAGCTGCTCGAGTTGGCCAGCAAGAATCATATCCTAGAAGGTTGCCCTTATGGCGAAAAGATCACCAATGAAGAACTCTTGGAGGTTAAGTGCGATATACTCGTACCGGCAGCGTTGGAGATGCAAATCACGAAAGAAAATGTGCGACGCTTACAGTGCAGAATTCTTGCCGAAGGAGCTAACGGTCCGACAACGTTAGAGGCGGATGCAATCCTCAGAGAAAAAGACGTATTTTTAATTCCCGATATCTTGGCGAATGCCGGCGGCGTCGTCGTTTCATATTTCGAATGGGTGCAAGATCTGCAGAATTTCTTTTGGACCGAAGAAGAGGTGAACAAGAAACTGAGAGATATCTTGGTCAAAGCCTTTTATGACGTTCTCCACAGGAGTCAGCAGGAGGGAGTGGATATGCGTCTCGCGGCCTTGATGATCGGCATAGATCGTGTGGCGCAAGCCATGCTCTGGCGCGGGCTTTATGCGTAGCGGGAGTGTCTATAGACCGGCAGGTGGGCATTTCGAAACGCGTTGAAGCCGTCTCGATAAACTGCTAACAACAAAGACATGTTTGGCGGGGAAGGAACTTAAGCATGATCCAAGCCACGCAGCTGAGACCAGGCATGATTATCATTCATGGAGGCGAACTTTATCGAGTTACAGTGGTCAAGCATCTAACCCCTGGAAACAAGCGCGGCTTCATGCAGACCAAGATGAAGAATATCAAGACTGGAATTGGAACGGAGTACAAATTCCGCTCGGAAGATCGCGTCGAACAAGCTATACTGCAGACTCGAGAAATGCAGTATCTTTACGCCGAGGGTGAGCTCCATACCTTTATGGACACGGAAAACTACGAGCAGATTGCGTTGACGGCGG
>DASQUN010000097.1:0-28371 GCA_035641275.1 Candidatus Udaeobacter sp.
ACCGGAAAGAGATCACACAAACAGAAGCGAAGTTCAGTAAGCGTCGCGCTCGGATTACGCCACTTTATGAACGCGGCCTGAATGGATACAGTCCGTGCAAACAAGAACGCGCTTCACTTGTCCGTTGACGTCAGCTCTCACTGTTTTGAGATTGGGACGCCAGGAGCGCTTGGTTTTATTATTGGCGTGACTGACATTGTAACCGATCGATCGGCCTTTTCCGCAAATCGAACAAATTCTTGCCATAACGCTTAGCTTCGTATCCTTTCGATAATCTTCGTTGTTGAAAATCCCTTCAGGTAGGGAATAACTAAGATTCGGCCACCCGCTTTTTCCACGATATCAGAGCCAATGATCCTCTCTATACCCCAGTCGCCGCCCTTGGCCAAAACGTTGGGGCGCAGCGCGTCGATAACTCTGTAGGGGTCGGGCTCATCAAACAAGACGACATAATCCACCATTTCCAACGCCGCGATCAATTCAAGGCGATCGTTTTCCGCAAGCACGGGACGGCTAGGACCTTTGATCATCTTGACTGAGCGGTCGCTGTTGACGGCCACGATCAAAATATCGCCGCAGGCTTTGGCTTGCCGCAGAATATGGAGATGGCCGCGGTGGAGCAGATCAAAGCAACCGTTGGTAAAGACAATTGTCTGGCCGCTTGTCCTTGCGGCCGCCCTGATCTCCTTCAGAGCTTCAAGGCTCTTAACCTTGCCTGACACATCCAATCGGTAGCATGAGAAACTCGCGTTTTCAATTGCATCTCCCCTTGACGCAATCAGGGACTGTGTCTTGACCCCACGGTGAATTTTCGCTAAGTTTACTGCCAATTCAGGACCATTTCGCTTTGCCCATTGCATTCCTAATTCAGGAGGAAAAAATGGAATATCAGGACCTTAGAGATTGGATCCAGATCGCCGAGGAAATGGGGGAGCTCAAGACTCTCAAGAATTGCGACTGGAATCTGGAAATCGGCGCGATCACGGAGCTGGTTCACCACAAGGAAGATGGTCCGGCGGTCCTATTCGACGAAATTAAGGGCTACCCAAAGGGGTATCGAGTTTTATCCAACTCCCTCGCGTCAAGAAAGCGCTTGGCCTTGACGCTGGGACTGCCCGCCGGCGACACCAAAATGGATTTTGTCCGCATATGGAAGGAAAATTATAAGAAGATTAAACCCATCGCTCCAAAGATGGTCAAGAAAAGCCCGCTTTTTGAGAACGTCTACAAGGACGGAGACATCGACATCCTCAAATTCCCAACGCCGTTGTGGCACGACAAGGATGGCGGCCGTTATATCGGAACCGGCAGTGTCGATATCACGCGCGATCCGGATGAAGGATGGGTTAATTACGGCACCTACCGAGTCATGATCCATGACAAGGATAAAGTGGGTTTTTACATCTCCCCTGGCAAACACGGTCGCATTCAGCGAGAAAAATACGCCACGAGCGGAAAGCCGTTTAAGATCGCGATGTCATTTGGCCATGATCCGCTGACCTTTTTGGCCGGAAGCATCGAAGTGCCTTACGGTGTTCCAGAATACGAGTTTATCGGTGGTATTCGCGGCGAACCCTTCGAAATGATCGAGGGCGAGTATTCCGGATTGCCGATTCCAGCGAACGCGGAGATCGTTATCGAGGGCGACGTGCATTTCGATAATCCAAAGGTTGAAGGACCCTTTGGGGAGTGGACCGGCTACTACGCCAGTGCTGAAAGGGCAGAACCGTGGGTTCATGTTAGACGTCTATATCACCGCAACGACCCGGTTATTCTTGGCTCTCCTCCCGGCCGACCGCCCGCCGAGCTTGGCTGGTACCGCTCCTACCTGCGTTCCGCGCTCATTTGGGACGAGATGGAGAAAGCAGGAGTTCCGGACGTGAGAGGCGTTTGGCTCACGGTCTCTGGCGGTAGCCGGTTGATGCTCATCGTGTCGATCAAACAGCGCTACCCCGGGCACGCCAAACAGGCCGCCGTGATCGCGTCGCAGTGCCATGCCGGCGCGTATCTCGGCCGTTTCGTCGTGGTGGTCGATGATGACATCGATCCGTCGAACACGGACGATGTTATTTGGGCGATGGGCACCCGCTGCGAACCGGCGGAAGATATCGATATCCTTCGCCGATGCTGGAGCGGCCCGCTTGATCCGGTCATTCATCCGACCAAGAAAGGATTCAACTCGCGCGCGATCATCGATGCAACGCGACCCTACGAGTGGATGAAAGATTTCCCGCCAGTGGCGGAATCGAGCAAAGAGGTTTTGGACGCCACAGCGAAGAAATGGGGTGCGGAACTGTTCGGCAGCAACGGCAAGAACTAAGTGTTTCTATTCCTGTAGCCGTACTCGGAGGGCAAGCCGACCCGGTGCTCGGCTTGCCCTTTTTATTGCCGTCAGCCTGATTTCCCCCGGCCAGTGGATAATTTTCTAGGAGAGATTCCATCTGGCTTACTATTCGAAGGAATTTCTCATCGGCTTGGATAGTGATGGCCCTTTCTGAATAGCCGTGAGCTCCGCGCGACTTTCCGGCGCCACGTCTGTGATCGCCCCTCCGTTTAGGAATTGTATGTCGAGAACGTTGCCAAGTTCTCCAGCCGGATGGTGGGCCTTAATGCCCAATTTCCTCCGGAGTTGCTCTGCGGGCTGGTCCGGGGCTGGCGCCGGCTTGGCTTTGACCAAAACCTGAACGGCGATATAAATGGGCGCCTTCATTCTGAGAGCTATCGCAATCGCATCGCTCGGCCGTGAGTCGATTCGAAACTCCTCATTTTGCAGCCGGAGATGAAGCGCGGCGAAATAGGTGTTGTCTCGGATATCGGTGATGGTGGCGCGTTGCAAAGTTGCGCCTAGTCTTTGAAGAATGTTGCGAACAAGATCGTGGGTCAGAGGGCGAGGTGCTTGCACGTGCTGAAGCTCCATCGCGATGGCTCTTGCCTCAGGAACATCTATCCAGATTGGCACGAGCTTCTTATCGCCGACAGTTTCGAGGAGAACGACCGGGGTTCCGGTCGTAGGATCGAGGAGCATAGTCTTGATTTTGGCTTCTACGGTGGTTTCTTCCTCGGCAGCTTTTAGTGGTCCACGAACGCCGAGGATCAAAGCAAAAACAAACAACCCGTAATGCATGTATCGCATGGAACCTCCTCGAACCATTCACCCGGATGGCATCTTTCATGACGACTGAAACGGCTCATGATCCGTCCACATCGCCGGAGAATCGAGCTTATCGGCCCCGCTTCACGCTTGTCAACAACGCTATTTAACTTGACCCGATCTTTCGGCGTAAGTTAATGTGACTCACCCAGTGGTTTTGACGCTATGAAGATAAGGGTTCTGTCCGAAGAGATCGCAAGCCGCATCGCCGCCGGTGAGGTGGTTGAGCGCCCGGCGTCGGTGGTGAAAGAGCTGATCGAGAATTCGCTGGACGCCGGGGCGAGGGAAGTTTCCGTCTGGGTGGAGAAAAGCGGGGCGGCGTTAATTCGTGTGACTGACGACGGCGAAGGCATGATCGCTGAAGATCTTGCGCTCGCGGTCGAGAGGCATTCCACGAGTAAACTCAAAGATGAAAAGGATCTCGTTCGAATCGCCACACTGGGTTTTCGGGGCGAGGCGTTGCCGAGTATCGCTTCGGTGTCCAAACTGGAAATTATTTCCCGTCCGGGGTCGTCGTCGGTGGGATATCGATTGCGTGCCGCAGGGGGGAGAAAGGATGAACCCTGTATTACCGCGTCTTCGGTGGGCACCACGGTTGAGATTCGGGAGATTTTCTTCAATACCCCAGCGCGCAGAAAGTTCCTCAAGTCACCGGCGACTGAACTCAGCCACATCTGTGATGTAGTCAATCGAATGGCTTTGGCCTACCCGAAAGTGCACTTTCGTCTATCCCATGACGGCCGCGTCATCGCCGATTACGCGGCCGTCACCGACACCAAGGACCGGCTGTTTCAGGTTTTGGGACGGGAGATCGCCCGGGAATTAATTCCATTCGCACGGCGCCTGGACGCCGTGACGATCAAAGGTTACCTGAGTGCGGCGCCTGTGTCCTTCCCGAACTCCCGACATCTCATAACTTTCGTGAATGGACGTTACGTTCGCGATAAGGTGCTCACCCACGCGGTGCTGCACGGCTATGAGACTCTTCTCATGAAAGGGCAGTACCCGGCTGCGGTGCTTTTTATCGATATTCCGTTCGACGAAGTCGATGTAAACGTCCACCCGGCGAAATATGAAGTGCGATTCCGCCATCAAGCCGAAGTTCACGAAGCCGCTGTCGAAGCGGTTCGGCAGACGTTGAGACTCGAAGCCAAAGAACCAGCGTCGCCTCGGTCTAATGTCACAACGGCGCCGCGGGAATTTGTTGGTGTCATGGAATCGCCGCTGCCCTATGCGGGTTCGGTGGTTCGGCGCGAGCAGCAAGCGCATGCCATGGAAAGTGCATTTCCGATCCCGTCTGTAGCGAACTCCGTGAGCCAGGGTTTTTTCGCATCGATGAATGTTCTCGGGCAAATTCTCGGCTGTTACTTGGTGTGCTCGTCTTCCCGCGGATTGGCTATTATCGATCAGCACGCCGCCCATGAAAGAGTAACGTTCGAAAAGTTGCGCTCGCAGATCGAAACGGGTGGAGTTTACAAGCAGAACCTGCTCCTTCCTCAGATCCTTGACCTCTCCGCCGGCGAAGTTATGTTGATGGAGAAAATGATTCCGCCATTGGACCGGTTGGGTTTCGTTGTGGAGCCCTTCGGAGCCAGCGCCTATGCCATTATCTCGGTACCGGCGCTCTTGCCGGAAGGAGATTACCGCCAAGTCGTGCGACAGATGGTCGCTGAGTTGGCGGAAGTGGATAGGTCCGAGAAGTTACGCCAGCACCTGGAAGGACGGCTCGCGACGATCGCTTGTCACAGCGTCATTCGAGCCAATCGTAGGCTGGAAATGGACGAAATACGGGCGCTGCTCCAAGAGCTGGATCAAGTTGATTTTGCCACCCAATGTCCCCATGGTCGGCCGGTGTTGTTCGAATTGGGGCGCGACGACTTGGACAAGATGTTCAAACGGATCTGATCGTTTTCGAGCAGCGAAGACAAACCGGATTTCCCGGCCCTACCGCTGCCCTTCAATGAAACCCAAGTTGATCATCGTTCTGGGGCCTACCGCCGCGGGAAAGAGCGAAATCGCGCTGGCCTTGGCGGAAGAGATCGGCGGCGAGATCATCAACGCCGACTCTCAACAGGTTTACCGCTCCATGGATATCGGCACGGGAAAGCCGTCCAAGGAGGAGCGAGACCGGGTTGCGCATCATATCATCGATGTCGTCAATCCGGACGAAGAGTTCAACGTCGCCCGGTTTCGCCAATTGGCGACGGACAGCGTATACGATATTGGGAATCGGAGTCGGAAGGCTATCGTTTGTGGTGGAACCGGTCTTTACATCAGAGCGCTCACGACGGGGTTGTTTGTCGGCCCGGCACAAGACCCCGAAATTCGCGAGGCACTTAAAGCCGAAGCGGAGGATCATGGGCTAGACTCTCTTTACCAAAAGCTCAAACGGGTGGACTCTGCGTCGACATCCTGGATTCATCCTCACGACCAGCAACGGATCATTCGCGCGCTGGAAGTGTTTGCGCTCACGGGCAAAGGCATGAGCGAGTGGCACAGAGAGCACCGCTTCAATGAGAACCGTTTCGAGACGCTAAAGATCGGCCTGGACCGTCCGCGAGAGGAACTTTACGCTTTGATTGATCGCCGCTGTGACCGAATGATTGAAGACGGCCTAGTAGACGAAGTCAAGCACCTTGTGGCCATGGGTTATGATTTAAAGCTTAAATCCTTGGGCAGCGTCGGTTATCGTCATGTGTGCTTGTTTCTTTCGGGGGCCATGCCGTTGCATGACGCAATGACGTTGATGAAGCGTGATACGCGTCGACTGGCGAAAAGGCAGCTGACCTGGTTTCGCCGCGACGGGGAAGTTCGATGGCGGCATCCGGACAGGGAGCGAGCTCGGATCATGCAGCTGGCAAAGGAGTTTATCGGCTAGCCCTTTCAGTGTGGCGAGGGTTGATATGAAACAAAAATTTACTCACCATCAGGTCCTCAGCCTGGCGGTATTCGTGCTTTTCATTTCTATCCCTAAGATCAGTTGGTCCGCGGAACCCACGGCGCGAGCATGGCAAGATCTGGAAGAGGAAGCTATTCGTCTCCTCAGCCGTTATGTCCAGATTGACACGACCAATCCGCCGGGCAATGAAATCCATGCCGCCCGTTTCTTCAAAGAGATTTTCGACCGAGAGGGTATTGACGCGAAGATTATCGAATCGGCCCCGGGCCGAGGAAACATCTATGCTCGGGTTCGGGGCAATGGTGCAAAACCGGCGGTCGTCCTCATGAATCACATGGACGTGGTCCCGGCCGATCCTCGTCAATGGAAGGAGCCTCCGTTTGGTGGGGTGATGAAAGACGGATATCTGTGGGGCCGGGGTACCCTGGACATGAAAGGGCCAGCGATTGTCGAACTGATGACGGTCTTGGCTCTGAAACGGAACCAGGTCAGGTTGCAGGGCGACGTGATTTTTCTCGGAACCGCCGATGAAGAGGCCGGTGGCGCTCTCGGGGCAGGCTTTCTGCTGAAGCAGCATCCGGAGCTATTCGAAGGAGTCGGTCTGGTCTTAAACGAAGGCGGCGGGATTCGGCTGGGCGAAAATGGCAAGGCGCGCTTTTACAGTCTCGGTGTCACGGAGAAGACGCCGCTGTGGCTCCGGTTAACGGCCACGGGTACCGCGGGGCACGGATCAACGCCGGGTAGAAATTCGCCGGTCAATAGACTGGTAGCGGCGCTCAGTCGGATCATGCAATTTCAGACGCCAATGAAAGTGTTGCCACATGTGCAAAAATACTACGCTGAAACCGCCCATCTCCAGGCGGCGCACTTAAGGAAACCATACGCGGATCTCATGTCGGCTCTGCAAGACGCCGCATTCGCCGCTGAATTTACCAAGGACGCGAGGTCCAATGCCAGCGTGAGAAACACCATTGCCGTGACCATGATCAAAGGCTCAGATAAAGTAAACGTTATTCCAGCACAGGCCTCGGCCGAAATCGATGTCCGGCTTCTTCCCGGCGAAGATCCCAACGCCTTTGTTGAGGAGTTGCGGCAAGTTATTGGAGACAACTCCATCAAGATCGACGTGACCCTCTCTTTTCCCCCGGCGACCTCGCCCGACCATCCCGAGGCTTTAAGGGCAATCAAGGCGCTGGCCAGAGCGCATGATGGTGATGTCCCTGTAGTGGCGTCGCTGGGACGAGGCTTTACGGACTGTCGCTTTTTCCGCGAACGCAGGATTCCCTGTTACGGCTTCATACCGATGGGCAGCGCTGCCGCCGGAGAGAACCTCGTTCACGGAGTTGATGAGAGGGTCTCGCTAGTTAATCTCCGTCAAGCCCTCCGGATGATGCAAGAACTCGTGATAAAACTCGTCGCCGACTGAGGATTCCTAACAACAGGGGAGTGGATTCTCGATTAAGTTGTAGACGTGATCAAAGGTGACTTCGTTGATCCGCGCCAGGATCTTGAACACGCGAGGCGGTTCGTTTTCAAGGAAAACCATGATCGCGGTTTCGACCGGCGGACAACCCGCTTTCACGCAGGGGACCTCTTTAATAACGATGGGCGCGGCCGGGGGAAAGGTCAAGATCGTCTGAACCCAATAGCGAATTTGATCCAGAGTAAATGACGAGACCTCTTGCTTTCGCCCGAACGGATCGATTTCAGATGAACCCGCTCCGTTACCGGTTGAAATACAATTCTCAAACCCTTCTCTAATTCTCTCCCCGTCCAGATCTCGTCCGATGAACACGAGCCGATTGAGCCGTTCTTCTCCTTCGGCCCATGGGCGGCCGGGGCGTCCCTCAAAGAGAAGGTGAACGCCCTGGAAAACAAACTGGTCAGGGTCGCTGCGCAAATTAAGGATGCCCTTCATGCGCATGATCTTGGGCCCTGACTCGGTGATTAGGTCGCGAAACCATTGGCTTAGCTTGAGCCCGTCCAGATCTCCGGGCATGGCAATCGAAACGGTGGCAATGTCCTCGGTGTGGCGGTGATTCTGATCGTGGCTCTGCGTCTTATTTTCCAGGACCAAACTCCGCAGATCTAAGATCTTTTCGATCTCGACGTCCGAATTTCTCGTCTGGTAAATACGCGCCGCACCGTTCAAAACTCTCATCTTGTATTCGAGCTCCTGTAAGTCCTCCGGATTGATGAGATCGATCTTGTTCAAAAGCACGAGATCGGCAAAGGCGATCTGCTCGCGGGCCTCCGTGGAATGGTCGATTTGTTGCCAGACATGCTTGGAGTCCACGACGGTGACGACGCCGTTGAGTTGAAATTCGCTACGGATGCGCTCGTCAATAAAAAAGGTCTGGATCACGGGTGCCGGGTCGGCCAAGCCGGTGGTTTCGATCATGAGCGTGTCGAACTTAGATCGATGATCGAGGAGTTGAAAGAGGCTGCGCAAAAGGTCGCCCCTCACGGTGCAACAAATGCATCCGTTGCTCATCTCAACGACCTCTTGTTCGGAAGAAATGAGAAGGTGGTGGTCGATACCTACCTCACCGTATTCATTGACGATGACGGCCACTCGGCGGCCATGGTCGGCGGTCAAGATGCGGTTGAGGAGAGTAGTTTTACCTGCGCCGAGGAATCCTGTTAAGACGGTGACGGGTATCCTCTGATCGTTTGTGACCGACATGGGTCTCAGATCCCTCGACATTGATGTTCAAACGTAGCAACGGCTTACCGTTGAGTCAACATCGAGTCAGTTGTATAAGTTTTCATCCAAGGAGGGGAATGCAAATGAAACTGAGCGGAAAGGTCGCCGTCGTTACGGGATTCGGCTCGGGTTTAGGCCGGGCCATCGCTGTGCTTTTCGGCAAGGAAGGCTGCGCTGTTGCCGGAACTTCGAAAACCGAGTCGAAGGGAACTGAGACCGTTGCGATGATAGTGAAGAACGGCGGCAAATCCATTTTTCGTGCCGGCGATGTGAGCCACTCGAAGCAGATGCGGGCGCTTGTCGAAGAGACGGTGAAGGAGTTCGGCGGGATTGATATCGTTGTCAACAGCGCCGGCGTTAGAACGAACGGTAGCATCACCGAGATTACAGAGGAAGATTGGGACCGGACCCTCGACACCAATCTGAAAAGCGTCTTTGTCGTCTCCCGGATCGCGGTTCCAGAAATGATCAAGCGCGGCGGCGGCGTGATCATTAACATTGCGGCGCGCTCGGGAATCGCCGGCCAAGCGGGACGGGCAGCCTACTGCGCGTCGAAAGGAGGGATGATCACTCTGACGGAAGCCATGGCGATGGACTATGCGCCACAGAGGATCCGGGTCAACTGCATCTGCCCGGGGCCCACTCGGACCCCGATGGTGGACACGTCGACGCCACAAAAGCTCGCTCGTTACAGGGAACGGGTTCCCATCGGCCGGATCGGTGAGCCCGAGGACGTGGCGTATGCGGCTCTTTATCTTGCGTCGGACGAGGCATCCTTGGTGACGGCGGCGATTCTGCCGGTGGATGGTGGTATGCGATTGACAGGCTCCTAGTCGTGGAATCGCGTAATTCGTTAACACAATTCCGACGTAATTCCGGCGTATATTAGACATCCGTTCGCAGGCCAAGAGACGGCTAGCTTCGTCTTGAGCGGCGAACGAACCTTCCCGCGATCGTGTTTATCGCCTCATCCAATTCTTTAACCTGGAGAACGCGGCAAACTACGTAGAAAACGGTTGCTGCCGAAGCGATAGACACGACGACTTGTACGAAGTGCAGAGATACCGTAGGGAGTGGCAATGATCTCAATCCTTCAGCGACGATCCACGCGACGAATCCCATAGCGATCGATGCGACCCCGATCCGGATTAAACTCGGACCGAGTCGGCGCCCTTCAAGCCAGCCCAATCTCCGTCGCATGAACAGCGCCAATAGGAGAAAATTCACCAGCGCGACCGTTGAAGTGGAGAAAGCCAGCCCCACGTGTCCGAAGGGTCCGACCAATAGGGAATTCATCGCGTAATTGACGACGATCGATCCGAGGCTGACAAGCATGGGCGTGCGGGCGTCGTTCAAGGCATAGAAGGCGGGAGAAAGCACCTTGATGGCCGCGTAGCCGGCGAGACCGATTGAGTAAGCGGCCAAGGCGTTGCCTGTTTGGATGGTGTCGAAAGCTGTGAATCTGCCATGCTCGAATATCAAAGCAACGATGGGCCGGCCAAGAACGGCCAATCCGACAGCTGAAGGAACGCACCAGAAAAAGACCAGCGCCAGTGAATGCGCGAGCGTCTCGCGAAACTGGACGAGATCATTGCGCGCGGTGCTTCGCGAAAGCGGCGGCAGCATCGCCGTCGCAATGGCGACGCCAAAAACACCGATGGGGAATTGCATGAAGCGAAACGCATAATTCAGCCACGAGACCGGCCCGTTGGCCACCGCACCGGTTGCCGGATCGATGATCGATGACGCAAAGTTCGTATTGACAAACACATTGATCTGAACCGCCGCGGTACCGATGATCGCTGGCGCCATCAACCGGACGATTTGGCGTACGCCCGGATCGCTCAAGCTGATCATCGGCCGGTAGCTAAAGCCGCTGCGAAGCAAGCTCGGCCATTGAACGGCAAACTGCAGAAAGCCGCCGACTAAAGTGCCGAAGGCCATGCCCTCGATCGCACTCCAGCCGACGGCCGGACCGATCGCAAAGCCCAACAGCAATCCTGCGATAATCGAGCCCAGATTGAAGAAGGCCGACGCGATCGCGGGGATGCCAAATACATTCTGGGCATTCAATACGCCCATCGCTTGGGCGGCCAGTGCGATCAACAGCAAGAAGGGGATCATGATGCGTGTCAATTGAATCGTCAGCTCCGCTTTTCCCGGTACGTCAAAAAAACCGGGAGCGAGCGCTCGCACCAGCAACGGCGCGCAGAACCATGCGGCAACGCAGATGACGCTGATAACCAAGATGGTGAGCGTGGCTACTCGATTCGATAGCCGGACCGCTTCCGTCTGCCCTTTGGTTTCTAGGACTTGAGAGAAGGTTGTGACAAAGGCGGCGGAGAGGGCACCTTCGGCGAAGAGGTCTCGAAGTAAGTTCGGAATACGAAAGGCGGCGAGAAAGGCATCGTATTGCAAACCGGCGCCAAAAAAAATCGCGAATACCTGATCACGCACTAGGCCCAGAATGCGGCTCGCCATTACGGCGATGCTAACAACGCTGGCGTTCTGCGCGACACTGGGAGGTTTTCGATTAGGTTGGTCAAAGTCCATTGGTGGGCGGAGGCGGCAAGTCTCTATCTCCTATCACAGAAAGCGCGCCTCGTCAGTAAAGATTTGTAAACAGAGCAGTGAAAAAGCGGTCACGCTTCGATCTACCCAGAGTTGAATGCAACGCCGGTAAAGCCGATGGATGAGTTGCCGCTCATGCCGCCGAAGCACGGGCTGGAGAGAAAAAGGAAGGATAGAAGATCTGCCAAGGAATCGAGTATCCATAGCCCGATATTCAGAATCCTTGCCGTGAACGAGATTCAAGAGCGGCGATCGTCCGTTTCAAATCCTCCGGCAGTGGAGCCGTCCAAGTACTTTTCTTGCCGCCGTATTCTAAGCCAATTTGCGCCGCATGAAGAAACTGCCGCCGGAGGCCATAGGTTTTGCGAAATTTCCTGTTGAAGCTGAAATCGCCGTGCTGATCGTCCATGACCACGGGATAACCCAACTTGGCAAAATGAAGACGAATCTGATGCATGCGTCCAGTCTCTATATGAACGCGAACTAGCGTGGTGGCGGAAAATCTTTTCTCGATCTTAAAACGGGTGAAAGCTCGAACGGGTTTGCCTTCTCTGCCCGGCAAAGGGAAATCAATCATGCCGTGTTTTTGTGGTAGGCGTCCTACTACCAAGCAGAGATATTCCTTATCGATGCTTTCTTCCTCAAAGCGGCGCTCCAGTTCTTTGGCTGTATCGTAATCCTTGCCAACCAGCAGGAGACCCGAGGTGTCTTTGTCAAGTCGATGAATCAATTTTGGTACCAGCTCACCTCGATATCGAGACTCCAAAATTCCCAGAACCGTGTCCCGTTTGGGAATTTCTTTTCCCTCATGAACCGCAAGCCCGGCGGGCTTGTTAAGGATCAAGAGCCTTGTATCCTCGAAGATGGTTTCGAAATCCCAAGCGCTTTTTTTAGGGCTTTTGAGCTGCTGTTCGAAGGGAATATAGAGCTGTAGCCGGTCGCCCGGACCGATGATGGCGTCAGGCTTGGTTCTTTGGCCATTAAGCCGCACGCCGTTTTTTCGAAATAGCTTTCTAACATAGCCAATTGGAAAACGTTTTTTAAGAAAATTCTCCAGTTTCTTTGACGATTCGCCGATCGGAAAGACAATTTCTTGGTTCATGCCCCAGAGATAACGGCAAGGCGTGCTTTTCGTCAAGCGCGAGAACCGGCAATATTTGCAATTCTGTAGGAATTAAGATAGCTTACGAGCATGGCGTTAGCATATATTCAGCGCCAGTGTGTGCGCCTCGACGAGGTT
Organism: Candidatus Udaeobacter sp.; assembly: GCA_035641275.1. Lineage (GTDB taxonomy): Bacteria > Desulfobacterota > Binatia > UBA9968 > UBA9968 > DASQUN01. The sequence continues at coordinate 12,569 of DASQUN010000097.1, forward strand.
GTCATTGAACCGTAAAGAGTCGGTCGATGCTCTCAGAAAAAAGATCGATCATATTGATGAAAAAATAGTCGGACTGCTAAACCATCGGGCCTCTATTGCGCAAAGGATCGGCCACAGGAAGAGGCTGAACAACGAAGCAATCTACGTCCCCGGTCGTGAGAAAGAAATTCTCCAGAGGATCTGTCAGCTAAGCGACGGACCGCTCCCCGAACAAGCAATTCGTTCTATTTTTAGTGAAGTTATCGGCGCCTGCCGTGCTCTGGAGTCACCGCTGAAGATTGCCTTCTTCGGTGCGGTAGCAACTTACTCGCATCTGGCTGCACGGGAAAAGTTTGGTTCTACGGTTACTTTGCTGCCGACTGCCAGTATTGGCGAGGTCTTCCAAGAAGTTAAGCAGGGCAGCGTCTCGTTTGGAGTGGTTCCAATTGAGAACTCCACTGAGGGTGTGGTTGGCCACACGTTGGATTTGTTGGTGGATTCTGATCTACGGATTTGCGCGGAGGTTTTTTTAAACATCCATCATAACCTGTTGTCGCGGAGTGGCCGAGCCGAAGCCCTTCGCAAGATTGTTTCGCATCCGCAGGCGTTGGCTCAATGCCGCGGTTGGCTGGGCCGCCATTTCCCAGACGTGCCGGTCGAGGAAGTGGCAAGCACCGCTCATGCCGCGAAAATGGCGGCGGAAGACAGTACGCTCGGCGCCATATCCAGTCGTCTGGCCAAAGAAGTCTATGATCTCGAGCTCATAGCCGCCAATATCGAAGATCAAAGCCACAACATCACGCGATTTTTGGTGGTTGGCGATAAGGATTCGGAGCCCAGCAAGAACGACAAGACGTCCCTGGTTTTTTCGGTAAAGGATGAACCTGGGGTGCTTCATCGCATGCTCCAACCTTTTGCCAGCAGCCGCATTAATTTAAGCAAGATCGAATCGCGTCCGATCAAGAACAAGCCATGGGAGTATATGTTTTTTCTCGACCTGAAAGGACACAAGGAAGAGCTCCGAGTGAAGCGGGCGATCAAAGACCTGGAGAGGAACTGCGTCTTTCTTAAGATTCTGGGTTCGTATCCGAGTGGAAGATGAATATCGTCGATCAGGTACCAGAGTATATTCATACGTTGGTCCCCTATGCGCCGGGAAAGCCCATTGAAGAAGTAGAGCGCGAGTGCGGAATAGCGAATTCAATCAAGCTTGCGTCCAATGAAAATCCTCTCGGCCCGTCGCCTAAGGCCGTCAGCGCGATTAAAGAGCGGTTGAGCCAGCTGCATCTTTATCCAGACGGCGATTGTTTCTATTTGAAAGAGGGCGTCGCAAAAAAATTGGCAATCGCACCGGAGCGACTAATCTTCGGCAACGGTTCGAATGAGATCATCGAATTAGCCGTAAGAACCTTTATGCGGCCGGGAGACGAAGCCGTGATGGCCCAGCAGGCCTTCGTCGTCTATCAACTCGTGGTGCAGGCGGCCGGCGGCGTCGGCCGAGCGGTACCGCTGCGCGACTTTGCTCACAATCTTACCGCCATCGGCGAGGCCATTACACCAAAGACGCGCATCGTCTTTCTGGCCAATCCCAATAATCCTACCGGGACGATCTACCGTCGCTCCGATTGGGAGCGTTTCTTAGAGAAGGCGCCGCCGGGGATCTTGATCATCGTCGATGAAGCTTACTTTGAATATGTCGAGGATGCGGACTATCCGAACTCGCTCTGTTATAACCAGAACGGCAAATCCCTTTTGACCCTCCGGACATTTTCGAAACTGTATGGACTTGCGGGCCTGAGAATCGGCTATGGCATCGGCTCCAATCGAGAGATCATCGATCTCATGCAGCGCGTGCGGCAGCCGTTCAATGTTAATGCCGCCGCCCAATGGGGCGCTTTGGCCGCGCTCGACGACGGCGATCACGTGCGCCGGAGCTTAGCAGTCAATCGAGAAGGCCTGGACTTTCTCACCAAAGAAACCGCTAACCTTGGGGTGGCCCACGTCCCTAGCCAGGCGAACTTCATCCTGCTTCGCGTCGGCAGCGGCAATGAGATGTTTGAGCAACTGCTCAGGCAGGGAGTGATCGTGCGGCCGATGGGCGTATATCAGTTCCCTGAATACGTAAGGGTCACGGTGGGGACCATGGAAGAAAATCGTAAATTCATCGCAGCCTTGAAGAAAACAATCAAGGCCTGTGAGTTGTGACGAGTCATGAAAAGCGATTTCATCGTTATGAGACGTAGAAATTGTCAGCCGAGCGTAATGAATCCCAAAACGGTGGCAGGGGCGTTGGGAAGGAATGTTTGGTGACATTTATTTTCCGCAAGATGGTGGTTGTCGGGGTAGGATTGATCGGAGGTTCGCTGGCTTTAGACGCTAAGAGACACCGCCTGGTTGAAGAAATCATCGGGTTCGGTCGCAGCGCAAGGAATCTGCGTTACGCCAAGACCCATGGAATCATTGACGGTTATATTTTGGATGAAAGAGACATACCCGCAGACGTCGATTTTTTGTTGAACGCCACGCCGGTTCGGGCCGAAATCTCGACCACTGCGAAATTCTTGCCGGCCCTCGCGCCGGGCTGCATCATAAGTGACGTCGGCAGCGTGAAGGGAGAGATTGTTCGCGGAATGGAAAGGCTACTCCCCCGGGAGATTCCCTTTGTGGGCGCGCACCCAATCGCCGGCGGTGAGGAGTGGGGCGCCGAAGCCGCCAAGCCGGACCTATTTGTCCGCCATCGTTGTATTCTGACGCCTACGCGGAAGACCGATGCAAAAGCGCTCAAGAAGGTCGGGACCCTGTGGCGGCGCGTGGGTGCCCGCGTCGAGCTCATGGATCCTGAGACCCACGACAGGCTGCTTGGGATCATCAGCCACTTGCCCCACGTCTTGGTCTATGCGCTGGTCAATGCGCTGGCCCGCACACGCGTAGCCGGCGTTGATTTGAAATCTTACTGCGCCGGAGGATTCAAGGATTTTACCCGGATTGCCTCGAGTCGTCCCGAGCTTTGGCGGGACATCTGCCTGATGAATCGAAAATCCATCGGCAAATCCTTGAGTGATTACATCAAGAACCTGGAACAGCTCAAAGGATGGATTGAGCAGGGCAAAGGTGCGTTGCTTGAACGAGAGTTTGCCCGCGCCAATGAGATCAGGGGGCAAATACCCTAGGTTTGCGGAGCGTGAAACGAATAGCTGAAATAAAGAAACCATTGCGCGGTGAACTCACGGTGCCGGGCGATAAGTCGATCGCTCATCGGGCGGTGATTTTCGCGAGCATCGCTCATGGGCCCAGTCGAATCTTCAACTTGTCCGGCGGCGATGATAATTCAAAAACTGTCCGGGCCTTCCGGCAGATGGGGGTACAGATTTTTCGCCAAGGGGATGCCCTTTGTATCGAAGGTCGGGGCTGGGACGGAATTGCGCCACCAGCGGAAACCGTAGACTGCGGCAATTCCGGAACGACGATGCGCCTCTTGTCCGGTCTTCTATCCGGTCGCCCGTTCAACAGTGAATTAGATGGCGATTCATCTCTTCGTCAGAGACCGATGCAGCGGGTGATCGATCCATTGAGTCGTATGGGGGCAAGAATTTTCAGCAAAAGCGGCAAGGGTCTGGCGCCGCTGGAAATACGCGGCGGGGGACTTCAGGGCATTCATTACCAAGTGCCGATGGCCAGCGCGCAGGTCAAATCCGCCATTCTGTTGGCAGCGCTTCAGGCGGAAGGAGCAACGACATTGGAAGAGCCGCTTAAGTCGCGCGATCATACGGAGCTCATGCTGCGCGGTTTCGGCGGCGAGATTTCAGTGAATTGCCAAACTCTTGTTGTTAAAGGCGGTCAGCGCCTTTGTGGAAGGGATGTGCGGATTCCGGGTGATATCTCATCCGCGGCATTCTTCGTAGCCGCGGCCGCCATGATTCCGGATTCCGATATTGTGATTCGTAACGTCGGTTGCAATCCCACACGTGATGGGGTGATCGAAGTGCTGCGCGAGATGGGGGCCTCGATTCAACTCATGGACCGCCGCGTCGAAGCCGGTGAGCCGGTCGCGGATCTCAAGGTTTTGGGCGGACGGCTTAGGGGCGTCCATGTCGGCGCCGAGTTAGTGGCACGAACGATCGACGAGTATCCGATTTTATCAGTCGCCGCCGCTCTGGCCGAAGGCGTCACGACGTTCTCCGATGTGAAAGAGCTTCGGTACAAGGAATCCGACCGCATCGCCGCGATGACCGAAGGACTGCGCAGGCTTGGCGTTAGCGTCGAAGAGCGGGAAGACGCGATGACGATCTATGGAGCTCAACGCCTGCGCGGCGCCACGGTGAGAAGCTGTGGCGATCACCGGGTGGCAATGTCGCTGGCCATTGCAGGGCTCTCGAGCGAGAATGGCATAGAGATTGATGATCCGGCTTGCGTCGATATATCGTTCCCCGGTTTCTTTGAACTCCTGGGGAAAATTTGTTTGCATTAAGGGTGAAGACGGAGGATAGTTCCTAGACGGTGAATCGATTCATTGTTGCGATTGACGGCCCATCGGGAGCCGGCAAAAGTACATTGGCGAAGCGGGTCGCGAAGGAATTTGGCCTGACCTATTTGGACACGGGAGCGATGTACCGGGCGCTCGCGCTGAAAGTCTTGCGTCAACGCCTGGATCTGGCGGACGATTTGAACCTGAGTGAGCTTGTGGTTTCGACGGAGATTGATTTAATCGCGCGGGACGGGAGAGTCCAGGTGTTGCTGGATGGAGAAGATGTCTCGGACCTGATCAGAACTCCGGAAGTGAGCCAGATGGCCTCGAAAGTGTCAGCGCTCAGAATCGTGCGGCAGAGAATGTTGGAGTTGCAGAGGCGTTTGGGACGAAAAGGCAGCGTGGTGGCGGAAGGGCGTGATATGGGCACTGTAGTTTTTCCTGAGGCCGAGGTGAAGGTCTATCTGGACGCTTCTACTGAGGAAAGGGCTCGTCGCCGTTTTGAAGAGCTCCGCAAGGCGGGTCGGATGGTGAGCCTGGAGGAAACGCTTCGCGAAATGGCGGAACGAGACAAAAGGGACAGCGAACGTGATTTAGCGCCTTTGCGCAGGGCCGAAAACGCGGTCGTCATTGATTCTTCAGCGCTTGATGCGCAGGCAGTTTCGGAGCGGGTGATACAGGCAATTAGATGTAAGGCTTTAGAAAACTAAAAAAGATCGGAGTTTTGGTTCATGGTTCAGAAGGATGAAGAAAAAAGCAGCGCAGCCCCAAGCGGCGCTAATGACTTTGAGGCTCTCTTTGAAGAAAGTCTCCGTACGGTCAAACCCGGGGGCGTAGTTAAGGGCCGGGTGGTGGGCATTACATCCACCCATGTACTGATAGATGTCGGATACAAGTCAGAGGGCCAGATCCCCGTTCACGAGTTCAGTGACCGCCAGGGTGGCTTGCAAGTTAAAGTCGGCGATGAAGTGGATGTCTTTTTCGACTCATCGGAAGGGGAAAATGGCGGAATCGTCTTATCGCGGCAGCGGGCTGAAAACATCAAGTTGTGGGAAGAGATCGAAAAGGCATACAACGAAGGACGAGGGATCGAAGGCCACATCGTCGGCAAGGTCAAAGGTGGATTTAAGGTTGACGTCGGCGTTCCGGGATTCCTCCCGGGATCGCACGTGGACATCCGCCCCAGCCGCAACCTAGATCGCTTCATTGGGACGACGGATAGATTTGCGGTTCTCAAATACAATCGGGCGCGGGGAAACGTGGTTCTCTCCCGGCGGGCTCTGCTCGAAAAGGAACGGGATAATCTCAAGCAAGAAATTCTCAAGGTTTTGGAAGAGGGCGTCATCCTGGAAGGAACCGTCAAAAATATCACCGGCTACGGCGCCTTCGTGGATTTGGGCGGAATCGACGGCATTTTGCACATCAGTGACATGTCGTGGGGGCGTATCAATCATCCTTCCGAGATCGTGCACGTTGGTGAAAAACTCAAAGTCGTAGTATTGAAATTTGATCCCGAAAAAGAACGCATCTCGCTCGGCATCAAGCAACTGAGTCCCGATCCTTGGAACACGGTTGCGGAAAAGTACCCCGTGGGTTCCCGGGTCCAGGGTAAGGTCATCAGCCTCATGGATTATGGGGCATTTGTCGAATTGGAAAGTGGAATCGAGGGACTGATTCACATCTCGGAGATGTCTTGGACGAGGAAGGTTTCCCATCCTTCCAAAATACTTCAGGTCGGTCAGAGCGTCGAAGTCGTTGTTCTCAATGTCGATCCGGGTCATCGCCGGATCTCCCTTGGCCTGAAGCAAGTTATGGCCAACCCTTGGGAGGCGGCAAGAGATAAGTATCCTGTGGGTAGCACCCTTAAAGGACCCGTTCGCAATATCACTGATTTTGGGATTTTTGTCGGCATCGATGAAGGGATCGATGGCCTGGTTCACATCTCGGATCTTCACTGGAGCAAGAAGATTAAACATCCCTCCGAGCTCTACAAAAAGGGCGATATCGTTGAAGCGAGAGTGCTCGGCGTCAACGTCGAAAACGAGCGTTTCTCCTTGGGAATCAAACAGCTCTCCACCGATCCGTGGAGGATCATCGCAGAGCGCTATCCCGTCGGATCGAAAGTTAAGGGGCAGGTCACCAGCATTCCGGACTTCGGCGTTTTTGTCCGGATAGAAGAAGGCGTGGAAGGCTTGATTCATGTATCGCAGCTGAGCACCGAGCGAGTCGATAAGCCCTCGAGTCTTTACAAAGTAGGTGACGAAATCGAAGCCGAGGTCATTAACATCGATGCCCATGAAAGAAAAATAGGCCTCAGTATTCGCGCGTTACGAAAAACAGAAGAACGGCAGGAGATGGAAAACTATCTGAAGCGCGAAAAGGAAGGGGGCCGTTTTTCTTTTGAATCGTTGCTCAATGACGAGCTTCGGTTGGATCGGGACGAAGAAGGACAGGACACCCGCAAGGGTAAAGGAGGCAATCCGTAGGTTTTCGCGGATAAAACTCGATCATGGCTAGTAAGCATACTTTACTGAAAGGGCTAGGCGTGTTGTGTGTCTTTGTTTTGCTTGTTTTCGTCGGGATCTTTTTTTTCGCCTACCTGACCGGCGGAGACTCCAAGGTGCTTTCGATGTTTGGCGGCGAGGGTATCGGCGTGTTGCAGATCGAAGGGACTATCGACGACTCCCGCGATGTCCTACGCGAACTCAAACGCTTCAAAGAGGCGCCGTGGATCAAAGCCATTGTCGTGCGTATCGATTCACCGGGAGGCGCGGTGGCGCCCACGCAGGAAATTTTCGAAGAGATTCAAAAGACGGCAAAGACGAAGCCGTTCATCGCATCGATGGGCGGAATGGCGACGTCGGGCGGTTACTATATCGCTAGCGCATGCGAGAGAATTCTTGCCAATCCCGGAACCTTGACCGGGTCGATCGGCGTCATTATGCAGCTCACTAATTTGGAAGAAGTAATGAAGAAGGTCGGGGTTAAAGGATACAACATCAAAAGCGGCGCCAATAAAGACATCGGCTCTCCGTTTCAGCCGCTCTCTACGGAGGGACGGGAAATACTGCAGTCGTTGGTCGACAACGTGCACGGCCAGTTTGTCGGGGCGGTGGCCAAAGCTCGGGGCATGGATGAGAAGAAAGTTAGAAAGCTGGCGGACGGACGGGTTTATTCCGGATCTCAGGCGAAAGAATTGGGTTTGGTAGACCAGTTCGGTACTTTGGACGATGCCATTGAATTCGCTGCGAGCCGCGCAGGTCTCGAACCGAGTCCCGCTGTCTATTACTCGAGTATGGAGCAAGAGCGTTGGTGGGAGAGGATGTTTTTTGGCGTGTTTGGACGACGCCTGCCGATGGGAGAACGAGGTTGGCTGCGCTATGAATGGTCCCCGTCATTACTTCAATAGAGGCGGCCGGTACAACGCTCAACGAAAATTGAATTATCTTTTTGTGCCTGAGGGGGATGCCATGACAAAACGGGACTTGATCGATGAGGTAAACAAGCGGTTTCCTCATCTTTCGCGAAGAGACTCTGAAGTGATCATTAATGCGATCTTTGATTCCATGGTGGACGCGCTTGCGCAAGGAGACCGGATAGAAATCCGTGGATTCGGTAGCTTTGTGGTTAAGCACCGCCGCGCACGCCAGGGACGCAACCCTAAAAGCGGCGCACTGGTCTCTGTAGCAGCCAAACGAGTCCCTTTCTTCAAGGTGGGAAAAGAGCTGCGTCTTCGAGTTGACGGAAAGAGCATAGAGCTCGAGGAGGGAGTCTCTGAATGAAACAGCTATGGGCTCCTTGGAGAATGGCCTATATTGACCAAGACTCGAAGGAGGACGGCTGTATCTTCTGTAAGAAACTCGAAGAGAGCGATCCCCGCGACGCGTTAGTCTTGGCGCAGAGTCGTCATTCGGTGGTCATGCTAAACAAATATCCTTATAACAATGGCCATCTGCTCCTTGCTCCGAAGCGCCACGAGAAATATCTTTCAGAACTTTCGGTGGAAGAGTACGGTGATCTCAACGAGGGCTTGCGTCGATCCGTGGAAATCATCCGCCGTGCCTTGAATCCCGGAGGCATCAATCTGGGAATGAACCTGGGCAAGTGTGCCGGGGCCGGTGTCGAAAATCATCTCCACTGGCATGTCGTCCCCCGCTGGGAGGGCGACACCAATTTTATGCCCGTCGTGGGTGAGACCCGGGTGATGCCGCAGCATCTGCTCGACAGCTACGATCGGCTGCAGCAGTATTTCCAAAATTTCCAAAATCTTTCTGCCTGAGGATTCCGTCGCTATCAATTATGTGACGCAGCTGTGATATACTAAAACGACGGTGGCGGTAAATACTATCAACATTCTCAAAGGGGGACCGGATCACGTGAGCGAGTCGAAAACACTAGGTGAGCTCAAAAAAAGCGGCTTTAAGGTCTTGGCGGTTCGTGAGGAGATGCGAAAGAATCTCGTGCAACACCTGCAAAGCGGCAAACGCATCCTACCGGGGATCGTGGGTTATGATAACACCGTCATACCGGAAATCGAAAATGCGATTCTCTCCGGTCATCACATGGTCTATCTCGGAGAACGGGGCCAAGGGAAATCGCGGATTATTCGCGGACTCGTGAGCCTCTTGGACGAACGCATACCGATCGTTGCAGGCTGCGAAATCAATGATAATCCCTTTAAGCCTATATGCCGCATCTGTCGGAATAAATTAGCCGAACTGGGTGATGCCCTCACCCTCGAATGGATCGATCGCGATTCAAGATACGGAGAAAAATTAGCCACCCCGGACGTTTCTATCGCGGATCTCGTGGGCGAGATCGATCCGATCAAAGTCGCCGAAGGGCGTTATCTCGCCGACGAAGAAACGATCCATTATGGGCTGGTGCCGCGCACGAATCGCGGCATCTTCGCGATCAACGAATTACCCGATCTGACGGAAAAAGTTCAAGTCGGTCTATTCAACCTGATGGAAGAGAAAGACGTGCAGATCAAGGGATACAAAATCCGGCTGCCGCTGGACGTGGTTATCGTTGCCAGCGCCAATCCGGAGGATTATACCAGCCGCGGTCGGATCATCACGCCGTTGAAAGACCGTTTCGACGTCCAAATTCGCACCCATTATCCGAAGACGCTCGAAGATGAAATCGTGATCATGGAGCAGGAGGCTGCCCCCATCGAACATCGTAGCCGCAATGTGGAGGTGCCGCGCTTCATCAAAGAGATCCTCGGTCATCTGACCTTTGAGGCCCGAAAGTCTAACGAGATCAACCAATCCTCTGGCGTCAGCGTTCGGGTGACGATCAACAATTTTGAAAGCTTGATCAGTAACGCGGAAAAGCGCGCGCTCCGATGCAAGGAAAACGAGATTGTGCCGCGGGTCAGCGACCTACACTCCTTGTTGGCTTCGACGAGTGGAAAAATCGAGATGGAGTATGTCGGCGAAGATAAGAAGGAAGACGAGTTGGTGGAAAAACTCATCAATCGATCCGTCATCAAGGTCTTCGATCAATACTTCAGCCTGAACTCGTTGCAAAAAGTCGTCGAGTATTTCAATTCGGGCTGGGGGGTGGAGGTTTCGGACCAGATGCCGTCACAAGACTATTTGGAAGGCATCAAAGAGATTCCGGGATTAAAGGAGGCGATTCGGTCCCTGGGAATTCAAGAGTCGCCGACCTTAATGGCCTCGGCAACGGAGTTTGTTTTAGAAGGGCTTCACTTACACCAGAAGCTGAACAAGGAAATTGAAGGCGGCCGGGTGACCTATGGCAAATAGGATCGTGGGCGCAGGTATTATCGGATAAAGATTAATCGTTCATGGTGCACATACGCTATAGCCGTTGGGATGCTAGGTTACGGGACTCCCTGGACTCGGAGACCGTGTTCGATCAGCTGAACGACTACATGAATGACACGGGAGATCTGCAACAAGCTATGCGCCGGCTGATGCAGAAAGGGATAAAGCAAGGGGAAAAGCGGACCAAAGGGCTCGACGAGCTTTTGGCGCAGGTGGCGCGGGAGATGCGTAAACTGTACGACGAGTACCGCCTCCAGTCGGCCATGGACGAAGTCCAACAGCAACTGGATTCGATCGTTGACCAAGAGCGGCGGACCCTGGAAGATCTCGACCAGACGGGTCAAAACACGCAAGCCAAGCAACAGTTTCTCAATGATTTGCCAGGCAAAGCCAGTGAAGCGGTCGAAAAGCTTACCTCCTATAGGTTTGAAAATGCCGATGCCGAGAAGGAATTCCAGCAATTGCTTCAGCAACTGGAACAACTCCGCAAGCTGGAAAATTGGCTCCGGCGCGAAGGGAGTTTGTTCCGCGGCCAAACCCCGATGCAGTTTCAGCAATCGGCGGAGCTTATGGAGCGTATGGAGGAGCTGCGCCGTTTGGAAGGGCAGCTTTCCAGTATGCAGTTGCGGGACGTCGATAAGGAGTTGCTGGAAAAGCTTTTGGGCGGCAACCCTAAGCTTGATTTTGAAGGCGTCATGCGCATGCAATCTTTGCTCGAAGAAGGGGGTTATGTTCTCGAACAAGGAGACCGTTTCGACTTGACGCCTCGTGGAGTTCGGCGTGTCGGCCAACTCGCGCTAAGGGACATCTATCAGCAACTTCGCCGCGACGGCATGGGGCGGCACTCCACGCACTATCGGGGAAGCCAGGAGTTTTTGACCGAGAATAGCCGTCCCTACGTCCAAGGCGATCCGCTCCATATCAACATGATTCATACTCTAAAGAATGCGCTGATGCATGGCGGCGGTGTTCCGGTTCAGATTCGGCCCGGAGATTTCGTCGTTTATGAGTCGGAGCATACGTCGCGCGCCGCCACCGTCCTGCTCCTGGATATGAGTTGGTCCATGAGTTGGGAAGGCCGTTTCGCGGCGGCGAAAAAAGTGGCTTTGGCAATGGAGAGTCTGGTTCGCTCGCTTCATCCACGCGATTATTTCGGGATTGTGGGATTTTTTACTCGGGCCGTGGAACTGAAGCCGAAGGATTTGCCTCAGGCGACCTGGAATATGGGTGATCCATTCACGAACCTGCAGGATGGGCTCCATCTCGCGTCTGAATTGTTGGATAAAAGGCCAAGCCCGAATCAGCAGATGATCGTTATTACGGATGGCCAGCCGACGGCTTACTGTCGCCAGGGGCGGCTCTATTGTGAATGGCCGCTCAGTTTCGGTGGAATCAGCCAGCGCGCGGCCGAAGAGACGCTGAAAGAGGCCGAACGCATTACCCGCAGAGGAATCACCATCAACACTTTCATGTTGGATGATAGCCCCGTGCTTCGCGGTTTTGTCGATGATCTCACCCGTATCAACAAAGGCCGCGCCTTCTACACTCGGCCGGACCGGCTGGGAGAATACCTCCTCGTCGACTATCTCTCTCACCAGCGAAAAAAAGTTTAACGGACTGTGCTTTAACCTTCCGCGTTTTTAGTCACACCTTAGCACGACAGCCGGACGTCCGTCCGAGTGTGTTCCGAAAAGCAACCGAGTCGTCATTCCGGCCAAGCTGGCGATAGCTAGCGCGAGCGCGGAATCCAGGAAATTTGGATAGGGCGGGTTCAAGACCGCCTCCTACTGGATTCCCTAAATTCGCGGGAAAGACGGATGGTGATTTTTGAACGGTAATCGTTGAGCCATGTTTCTTTATAATCTCTCTTTTAAAATCCGCGACGCTGTTGACTACTGAAAATATTTTCAGTATAGATGGTTTTATGCTTTCTGCGCTCACCGACAGGCAAAAAGAAATTTATGAATTCCTGCTCAAAACGATTCGGGAAAAAGGCTATGCCCCTTCGATTCCCGAGATCGGTAGTCAATTTAAGATCGCTTCGACCAATGGCGTCTCCGATCACCTAAAGGCCCTTGAAAGGAAAGGCTATATCCGCCGAGTCGGCAAAAGAGCCATAGAAGTTTTAACGGCTCTAGGTCAGCCGGTTCTCGCTTCTGTTCGTGAGATTCCGATTTTGGGAAAAGTTCCCGCTGGGAAGCCCTTTCTTAGCGAAGAAAACATCGAGGGACTTCTGACGATGCCGAGCGATATGGGTTCCGGAAAGCTGTTCGCTCTGCAGGTCAAGGGGGACAGCATGATCGGCGCCGGGATTTTGGACGGCGATCGGGTGATCGTGAAGCAACAGGGGACAGCGGAAAACGGCGAGATCGTCTGCGCCTTGATCAATGGCGAGGCGACCTTAAAGCGTTTCTACAAGAAAGCCGGCGTCATCACGCTAAAAGCGGAGAATGATGAATATCCCCCGATCACGGTCTCCGAAGGAGAATTCCGCATTGCCGGACGGGTAGTCGGACTCATGCGGAAGTTCTAAGAAAAGTTCAAATGTTCAAATAGTTCAAGACGTTCAAACCGTAGAGGGAATTATGTAGAGGGAATTATGATGGTAAAAAATTTTGAAGATCTGGAGATTTGGAAAGAGGCGCGACGCTTAACGCGAGAAATCTATCAACTGACGAAGGATTCTAGATTCTCAAAGGACTTTGGCCTTAGTCGTCAGATTCAGCGTGCTGCGATTTCGATAATGTCGAATATTGCCGAGGGCTTTGAACGCGAAGGGAATCGAGAATTTATTCAATTTCTCTATGTGGCGAAAGGATCATGTGGAGAAGTACGTTCTCACCTTTATGTGGCAATCGATCAATCCTATGTAGCGCCAAAAAATTGCGATGATTTGAGCCAGTCTTTCAGACGTCTATCGGTTATGATCAGCAACTTGATTGATTACCTGAAGCGTAGCGGAATGAAAGGCGCTAAGTACAACGGTTCAAATCATTTAACAAGTCTCAACCGCTCAGGCCGTTCGGAGACGATTTGAACTATTTGAACGTTTTGAACGACTCGAACGGCTGAAAGATTTGACCGACTTGCACAATTGAACTTTTTAACCTTAGCACTCACATAAAGTGCAATTTGGGCGGAAGCTTGCATTGTTTACGAACACTGAGTAACTCATGACTCTTTCTCCTGCTGAGAATGTTAAGTTCGAAGTTGCCCAGCCGACTTATTGGACTCTAGCAGACGTCGCCGGGCGGCTGGTGGAAATCTCCGGCTCTGGGACTTCTACTTCGTTGACCATTGTCACTGGTTTAATGCGGGAAGCCCAGGAGCGGGGCGAGCCCGTGGGGTGGGCGACATGGGCGGAGAGCTTTTTTTATCCGCCCGATGTAGCTCAAGCGGGCATTGATCTCGCCGCCCTGGTGATTATCCGTGTGCCGAAGCGCGAAAGCATCGCTCGCGCGGGTGAGAAACTTTTGCGATCGGGCGGTTTTGGTTTGGTTGTGCTCGATCTCGGCGTGGGCGATATCCCAATGCCATTGCAAACGCGCCTGGCCGGTCTGACTCATCATTATCATGCCGCGCTCATTTGTCTCACGGCTAAAGAAGACGAAGCTTTTTCTCTGAGCTCGCTCATCTCATTGCGCGTTCATGCTGGAAGAAAACGAACAACCGAAGGTCGTTTTGCCTGCGACCTGCGGGCCCTCAAAGACAAACGTCGCGGACCCACCTGGACGCACGAGGAGCTTTGCCATGGAGCGGCTGGCCTGTGTTAGTCTGCCGGCTTTTCCACTCCAGCTCCTGCTCCGGCGCCATCCGGCTTGGGCTTCCTGTCCCGCCATTGTAGTCGACCAAGACAAACCTCAAGGATCCATTCTGTGGGTCAATGACAAAGCCAGGCAAGTGGGCGTGCTTCCCGGCCTGCGCTATGCGGCGGCCCTGTCCATCGCCGCCGGGCTCCGCGCCGCCGAAGTCTCGCCGGTTGAGATCGCGCGGGCGGTTGCGGACCTGAACCATCGTTTGATGGGCTTTACTCCCGAAGTCGAACCGGCCGCTCAAGAGCCTGGAATCTTCTGGCTCAATGGCAGAGGATTGAAACGTCTCTATGCCTCTCCGAGAAAGTGGGCGCGGGCGATACTGAGCGATATCGAAGCACAGGGTTTCCAAGCCGATCTCAGCGTGGGTTTTACCCGCTTCGGCACCTATGCGGTCGCTAAAGCGGCGCGGGACATGACGATCTTTCGCGATCTCTCGGAAGAGCGGCAAACGGTGCAAAAAATTCCTTTGGACTGTTTGGATCTCGAAGCTGATTTCCGCGATACGCTTCTCAAGCTCGGAATAAACACCGTCGGCGCGTTGCTCGCGCTTCCACCCGCAGGACTGTATGAACGTTTCGGCTCTAAGGCCTACCGTCTCTACCGAATGGCCGCCGGCGATCTCTGGACCCCCTTAGAACCGTGTTTACCTGAAGACCCGGTCCGACAGCGGTGCATTCTCGATGATCCGGAGAACGACACGACACGGCTTCTCTTTCTCATCAAACAGCTGCTTCATCCCATGATGACTACGCTTGGCGCTCGCAGTCAGGCCCTTGCGACTCTGTGGCTGTCTTTCATGTTGGATCGAAACGGCGAGCTGAAGGAACAGATCCGCCCCGCGAAACCCACCCTCGATTCGGCTCAAATCCTCGATCTGGTTCGTCTGCGCCTGGAATCGGTAAGATTCGCCGCGGGCGTGATCGAGATCGAGTTGACAGCGGAGGAATGCGCGGCCACGCGTGAGCAGCTTCGCCTTTTCGCTGAGAAACCGACACGCGATCTCGACGCCGCCAACCGGGCGCTGGCGCGCCTGCGCGCTGAGTTTGGTGATAAGGCCGTGGTGCAAGCAAAACTAACCGATGGACACCTTCCCGAAGCGCGCTTTGCCTGGGAGCCGCTCGGCCGCCTCAAGTTTCCGGCCTGTCCTGAGCGCAGTCGAAGGGAACCGAAAAAGGCAGGCACGAAAACTCTTATACGCCGAATCCTTGCCAAACCGCAGCCGCTTTCTTCCATTCCCTATCAGAGCCATGAAGGCGGTGGCTGGCTTCTTCTGGGTCCGAAATACGGGACCATCGACAAGCTGACCGGTCCCTATGTTTTTTCCGGCGGCTGGTGGAACCGTGAAATCCAGCGCGATTACTACTTCGCCGAAACCCGCCGAGGCGATATCGTCTGGGTTTACTACGACCGGGTGCGGCGCAGATGGTTTTTGCAGGGATGGGTGGAGTAGGAAGCAGGCAACAGGGCAGAGCGCGAAGAGCAAAGAGTAAATATGCAAATCTATTTTTTGCATTATCGCGAGGTAACCACAAAGGAGGACACCATGGAGAACGCAAAAGTAAAAAGCCTGGTTGAGTACCGACTGCAAGCGGCAGAACAATGTATACAGCCGGACACAAACTCGTTTCTTCCTTCGGCCGCGCCGAAACCCAGGTTGCTTGATAAAGTACGGCAGACGATCCGGACGCGGCATTATAGCTACCGAACGGAGAAAGCTTATATTCATTGGATCAAGCGGTTTATCTTTTT
>DASQUN010000098.1:0-5396 GCA_035641275.1 Candidatus Udaeobacter sp.
GATTGTCGTAAAAGAAGTTCCCAAGATCGTCGAAGTGGAGCGGCTCGTGTTTCCTAACATTGCTTTCCGCTTTAACTCCGCCGATCTGACCGAACTCGGCAAGGGAGAGGTCTACCTTGCGGCCCAGAGGCTAAAAGAAAACGCTGAGATGACGATTGCCGTCGAAGGCCATACGGACGAGGTCGGCAACGATGAATACAACCAGAAGTTGGGCATGCGTCGCGCCGAGACTGTCATGAAGGAGCTCGCCGCCCTTGGCATTGATCGGTCCAGAATGTCGGCCGCCAGTCTAGGCGAGCGCAAACCGTTGATCAATCAGGAAACCGGTTGGGCGCGTGCGGTGAATCGTCGTGTCGAGTTTCAGGTGAGAGCTCGTTAAGGCTTACCTTATCTAATTCATGGCCCAGCCTGAAAATCAGGCTGGGCTTTTTTTTCGTGCGGTGACTCGATCTTTTGGACATGAAGTACAATCCTCAAGATACCTACTACAAAAAAGCCAAAGAGGAAGGCTATCGGTCGCGGGCGGCCTACAAGCTTTTCGAGTTGCAGCGCCGCTTCCGCCTCATGAAAACGGGCGACCGGGTTGTCGACCTTGGCGCCGCACCGGGGGGTTGGCTGCAGGCGGCCGCCAAGTTTGTGGGTCCGAGCGGTAAAGTTATCGGAGTGGATCGCCAGCCTATCGAAGCCTTTCACGAAACCAACATTATTCTTGTTCAGGGCGATATCACCTCCAAGGAGATCCATCAAAGGATCAAAGAGCTTATCCCTGATCGAGCTCACTGTATAATTTCCGACTTGGCACCGCGTCTTAGCGGGATCCGTGACGTGGACACGGCACGTTGCTTGGAGCTCAATCGAACCGCTTTGGCGGTTGCCACAGAGTTACTGAGGCCCGGCGGAGCTCTTTTAATGAAAAGCTTCATCAGTCAGGAGCTGCAGGCTTTCACACTTGAAATCAAGACGCATTTTCGTTCGGTCGAGCGCACCCGACCGGAGGCGACCCGGCAATCTTCGTCGGAGTTCTATTTTTGCGCCAGGGATTTTCGCCCTCATCCGAATGGCTAGCAGCAAAAGTCTGAGAATCTCGGCACCCGAATAGGGTCTACCGATGCCGGAGATTAGAAAAGATCCCGTCACGGGCCGTTTGGTTATTTTGTCGGCCGAGAGAGCCCAAAGGCCGCAGCCCTTTGCCCTGGACCGAAATCCGGTTGACATCGGACCCTGCCCTTTCTGTGCGGGAAACGAAACCATGACTCCGCCGGAGGTGTTCGCTTACCGTGCTGACCAAAAGCATTCCGATAGGCCCGGGTGGACCGTCCGTGTGGTCCCCAATAAATATCCCGCGGTCGTGAATGATGGGAATTCGTCTAAATACAAAGACGGGATTTACGAATGGATGAATGGACTCGGCGTTCACGAGGTTATTATCGAGAGCCCGGACCATGTAGAAAACATGGCGATGCTGAGCGAAAGACAATTCGAACAAGTCCTGTTGGCTTACCGTGATCGAATGCTCTACCTTCGCTCCGACAAACGATGGCGCTATATTCTTCTCTACAAGAATCAAGGCACCGAAGCCGGCGCAACTCTCCCCCACGTTCACTCGCAGCTGATCGCGCTGCCCTTGGTGCCGAAAGAAGTCGCTGATGAAATGACCGGCGCGCGGGGGTATTTTGACTCCACGGGAGATTGCATCTATTGCGAGCTCATCCGCCGCGAGATCCATGACGGGCGGCGAATCGTCGCCGGAAATGAGCGCTTCGTCGTCCTCTGCCCTTATGCGTCACGTTTTTCTTACGAAGTCTGGGTTCTACCCAGAAAACACCTGTCGTGCTTCGACACAACTCCGAAAGACGATCTCGCCGAGCTTTCTCGCACCTTGCGGCAAATATTGATCCGGCTTAATCGGCAACTCGCAGATCCGCCTTTTAATTACATGATCCACTCGAATCCGCTCGGTGAGGCGGAGAACGGATTTTACCATTGGCACATGGAGATTGTGCCTAAGCTGACTCAGGTGGCGGGATTCGAATTGGGATCTGGATCTTACATCAATCCGGTCGTCCCCGAGGACGCAGCTCGCCTGCTGCGCGAAGTCGCGTTGTAGTCCCCCAAACCCATCGTTCTCTTTGACCTGGGTTCGCGGATAGAGTAAGCCCGGAAGGCGGGAGAGCACCCATCGGGTATATGGCCGATGAAGACGAGCCGATTCCGGCCGGTAGGAAGGAAACCGAGCGCAGCGATTATTCGACGGTCACGCTCTTGGCAAGATTTCGTGGTTGATCGACATCGGTCCCGCGATGCACGGCGATGCAATAGGCCAAGAGTTGAAGCGGAACGCTGAGCACGATCGGCGTGAGAAAATGGGACGCCTTGGGCACGGTCAATAAGCCGAATGAAGTTATCTCTGACGGTAATTTTTCCTCGTCGGTTAAGATAATGATCTTTCCTCCCCGGGACTCGACCTCTTTAAGATTCCCCAGCGTCTTCTGAAAATACCGGTCCCGCGGCAAAAGCACGACAACCGGCATCGTTTCATCGATCAAGGCAATCGGCCCATGTTTCATTTCACCGGCGGGATAACCTTCTGCGTGGATGTAGGAAATCTCCTTCAGCTTAAGCGCTCCTTCAAGAGCGATCGGATAGTTGATTCCGCGCCCAAGATAGAGAAAGTCGGAGCTGTGGGTGAGGTCCCGCGCCAAGCCTTCGATTTCCCCTTCGAGCCTGAGAGTTTCTTCGATCCAATGGGGCAAATGCATCAGGTCAACCAAAAGCTTCTTCGCCTGGGCGCGGCTCAGGTTGCCGTTCCGCCTCCCTAATGCCACCGCCAACAGATAGAGAGCGGTAAGTTGTGTAGTGAATGCCTTGGTGCTCGCGACGCTGATTTCCGGACCCGCATGGGTATAGAGAACCCCATCGGATTTTCTCGGGATGGATGAATCGACGACATTGCAGATCGATAGAACCTTGGCTTTTTTCTGCCGTGCGATGTCGACGGCAGCCAGCGTATCGGCCGTCTCGCCGGATTGGCTCACCATCAGCAGGACCGAGCGAGAATCCATCAGCGGCGAACGGTATCTGAACTCCGACCCATAGTCGACCTCCGCGGGGATGTGAGCGATCTCTTCGATCATAAATTTGCCGATGAGGCATGCATGCCACGCGGTTCCGCAGGCGACCAGATGAATTCGTTTGATTTGTTTTACCTGGCTCGCCGTCAGCCGAATGTCTTCTAGAGACACCTCGCCTTCCCTTAAAGAGATTCGGGCTCGAAAAGTGTCCGCCACGACCCGCGGCTGCTCGTGAATTTCTTTGAGCATGAAATGACGATAGCCGCCTTTACGTGCCGCCACGGCGTCCCAGGTAATCTCTTTGAAGGGTCTCTGGATCGATTTTCCTTTGCCGTTGTACAGGTGAAACGAATCAACCGATACTTCACCGATTTCACCGTCCTCAAGAAAGGTGACCTTGCGAGTATAGTCTAGCAACGCCGGGATATCTGACGCGATGAAGGCCTCGCCTTGTCCCCAACCTACGACGATGGGTGTCGAGTTTTTCGCGACAATGAGGCGCCTAGGATCTCTTTGATTGAGAAACAGGAGCGCATAAGAGCCACGAATTTCTCGCAGGCTCTTTCTTACCGCCTCGAGAAAATCCGTGCCGCGTTCGACTTTTTCCGCAACCAAATGGGCGACGATTTCGGTATCCGTCTCCGAGGAGAATTTGATACCCCGTTGAGTGAGCTCGTGCTTGAGATCGAGGTAGTTTTCAATGATTCCGTTGTGCACGACCACCACGTCGCCCGCCCGGTGCGGATGAGCGTTCGTCTCGGAAGGCCGGCCGTGGGTTGCCCAACGCGTGTGGCCGATGCCGATGCTTCCGAGCATCGGATCGCGCTCGAGAAGGATTTCCAGATTCTTCAGTTTGCCCTGGCAGCGGCGAACCGATACGCTGCCGTCATTGAGCACCGCAATTCCAGCGGAATCATAGCCTCGGTATTCGAGCTTTCGCAGGCTCGCTAAGATCAGGGGTGCCGCTTCCTGCTTTCCGATATAACCAACGATGCCGCACATTAGTTTTTGGATCCCTTCATTTTCTTGCGCTTCTGTTCCGTCCAGCCTTCCCGCACCCGTTCTTGGCGTTCATTGAAAACCAAAGCACCAGCCGGAATGTCACGGCGGATCGTGGTCGCCGTGGCCACGTAGACATCATCGCCCAAAGTGATGGGAGCAATTAAGGTCGAATCACTGCCCACCTGTACCCGATCACCGATCGACGTTCGGTACTTCTTGAATCCGTCGTAATTGCAGGTAATGGTCCCGGCGCCGATGTTCGTCTCGCGGCCGATCGTTACATCCCCGAGATAGGTCAGATGATTGGCCTTCGTCCCCTCGCCGAGAATCGCTTCCTTGGTTTCGACGAAATTGCCGACATGAACATTGGGGCCAAGAGAGGTTCCCGGTCTGAGATGGGCGAAGGGGCCGATCATGGCCCCGCGGGCTACGCGACAACTCGTGAGCACAACGGAGAAGCGAAGATGAACGTCATCTTGAATCTCCGCATCCGTGAGATAGGCGCTGCCATCGACCTGGCACCGTTCACCGACGCTGGTCCGACCCCGGAGATGAGTGTTGGGGCCGATCACCGTATCCCTGCCGATGGTCACGCCTTCTTCGATGTAAGTCGTCGCCGGATCCTTGAGTGTCACCCCGGCCTCCATCCATTTTCGGTTGATGCGCTCCTGTAAGATTTTCTCCATCGCAGCGAGCTCCTCTCTAGTATTGATACCCATCATCTCGCGGGCATCATCGACCTGAACGGTCGCAATTGTTTTTCCTTGGTTAAGCCCAATAGCCACTATATCGGGCAGATAGTATTCGCCTTGGCGGTTGTGATTCCTGACCTGTTCGAGAGCCGGAAAAAGAAACCGAGGCGAAGCTACGTAGATACCTGCGTTGACGTTTCGAATCCGTTTCTGCTCGTCTGTCGCGTCTCGCTCTTCGACAATGCGGGCGATCTTCCCGCAGGCGTCGCTGAGAATTCTACCGTACCCTCCAGGAACGGCCAGAGAAGCGGTCATCAGCGTCAGCGCTGCAGCGCGCTCTCGATGGGTTTTTATCATCGTCTTCAAAGTCTCTTCCCGAATCAGAGGAACATCACCGCTCAGAATGAGAATATCACCCGGAAAATTCCGCAAGCTGTCCCGAGCGCATAAAACCGCGTGGCCGGTTCCGAGCTGCTTCTCCTGAATCACCCAGCTCACATCGCCGTCAGAATGAGCGCGCCTAACGGCCTCGGCCCCGTGGCCAATAATAACTACGACCGCGCTCGGCTCCAGCCGCAAGGCGGTGCTTAAGACATGGAGAAATATGGGTTTTCCCGCCAACGGATGAAGC
>DASQUN010000099.1:0-9903 GCA_035641275.1 Candidatus Udaeobacter sp.
TCTTGGTCGGCCTGTTAAGGGTCTTCCCCGTCGGCCGTGCCAATCACCCCCAAATGGCTGACATCGCCCCACGTCTGCAGAAACCAGCTTCCATTGTCGTAGTTGAAGACGTTGAGACTGGCATTCATAAATTCAAAGCGGCGCGCGGCCGAAAAGGGAATGGAGAATGTGTGTCTGAAAAGCCCACTCAGAACACCCCCGTGAGTTACCACCACAATGGTCTCGCCAACATGCCGTTCGGCGATTTCGCATAAACAGACGATATTCCGCTCGACTTGCTGTTTTACGCTCTCGCCGCTCGGAATGATATAGTCGGGTCCGAGAGTTCGGTGCAGACGATATTCTTCGGGAAACTTCTGCCGAATCTCCTCGCCGTTCAGCCCTTGGAAGATGCCGAGGTTACGTTCGCGTAACCGCGCGTCCGAAACAACCTCCCGCCCAGTCGGCGCCGCGATGATCCGCGCAGTTTGAATCGCACGGCCCAGATCGCTGCTGTAGAGCGCGCTGAATGTTTCTTGCGCTAATCTCTGGCCCAAAGCTTTGGCTTGCTCGACACCCCTGTCCGTCAGCGGACTATCAAGATGCCCCTGCCGGATCTTTCGGACGTTCCACTGGGTCTGGCCATGGCGAACGATAATCACTTGGGTTCGTGCCATGAAATTGAGTCCTCGTGGCGTCTGCTTAGTCTCACGCTCTCCATGTGCTGTCAAATTTCATCAACCCGTCACCGTTTCGCGTGAACGAAGGTCAGATTGTCTAGTGCCCGATCAAGGCTCCGGCGTGCCTACGTCGAATATTTTCAATGCCCTGCGCCGGGAACGATGCACGATCAACCGGATGCTGATTCCATCGAGGCTCCATTCGTGAGCGAATTCTAAGCGGAGGCGTTGACACGTGGTTGCAATACAAGGCCCATGCTTCGTCTCGCTTGAGTCGCCCGAGCAACGAACCGTTCACCGATACGAATCCAATCTCAGGACGGAAGGGAGGGTAAGTCAGTTGACGGTGCGCGGCGAGGTTTCCGACTCGGTATCGGTCGGCCCGGCACCGAGTCGCAGCAAATTGATCAGCACGGTTTCCCGGTCTTTGAGGGCGGCGGCTTCCAGCAACGCCTGCTTCTCCGCCGGATGGAAAGGCAACGAGACGCTCAAAAGATTCACGAGTTCCAGATCTGAAAAGCGCTCTGCATGCTCGGGTTTCACCTGCAGGCCCTGCGCTTTGCCATAAGCCGCCAGCGCATCTAGGACTGTCTGACGCTCACAAGTCCACCCTGCCGCCAGGGTTGCATCAGGAAATTCCCGGCAGATGGCTTTCACGCGCCGGTAGCCACGTTGCAGCGGCAACTCCTCTTCGAAACGAAACCGATTGACACCTTTGAGCTCAATAAAAAAGCGACCGTCGGGGGACTTTTCCCACTGTTCAATGTGTCCGGCGCAACCGACCTTGTAGAGATCCGGCGTCTCCTTCTCCGCTCCAGGTAGCGGCCGGTTATCCTGCTGTGGTGTAAACGGTTGAATCATTCCGAATATCTTGTCCCCGTTCAGCGCGTCCTCCACCATGTTACGATAGCGCGGCTCGAAAATATGCAGCGGCAAAATCGTGCCAGGCAAAAGCAACACTCCCGTCAACGGAAAGACCGGCAAGATGTCCGGGACCGTCAGTTGTGGAATCGTCATCGTCACCGGATCGCTTCTCCTACCTACCATCTCTTATAGGGTAACCGCTGCGAGCGGTCAAGGCTGATCCAGACTGAGACTTTCGAGATTCCCGTTTCCAAGTTCTCAGAACAGCTAGAACGGGACTAGGACCTGATGGGCGCAAGCTTCTAAAGGCAGCTCTTGCAATAGGATCGAGGGGTATTCTAGTTTGTCGATGAGTCGTCCCATTCATCTCCACTGTGTCTGGAGTAAAGTAGCTGTCTGAGTTTGTACCGATGGGATGTCGAGAAGTACAAAAACTGCCCAGATCTCTTCCGGAGGACGAAGCGAGAGCGCCGCGTGTCATACGGATAACAGTAGACAACGTGGGCCCGCTTCGCAGAGGATGAACATGCAGCGACGGAATTTCACTCAAAAGCCAAGGCTCCGCGAAGGGCTTCCCGTCCGGCGAAGGGTGCTTTTCGCTTTGCTTGCCGCCGCGATTCTTGCAAGCCGAATCTTCGCCGCGGAAAAAACGGATTTCATCGCCGGACAGCTCCTCGTCGCCACTCCTGAAATGCGCGACCCGAGATTTGTCGAGACGGTCATCTATATCGTGAAGCACAACGCTGAAGGCGCTTTCGGTCTGGTCATCAATCGGCCGCTAGCGAGAGGTCCCGTTGAAGACTTGCTGAAGGGGTTTGGGGTTGATAACCAAGGGGCTAAAGGCGAAATCACCGTTCACTATGGCGGTCCGGTTAGCACGGCCCAGGGATTCGTCCTTCATAGCGATGATGTCCTGGCCGATAACTCGACCAAGGTCAAAGACGGAATTGCCGTCACATCGGACGCCGAGCTGATACAAGCGATAGCGCGCGGGAAAGGTCCTCGGCAATCTTTGTTAATGTTAGGATACGCGGGCTGGGCCCCGGGTCAGCTCGAAGCGGAAATCAAGACCAACTCGTGGTACGTTGTTCCCGGCGACAGGGCATTGATTTTTGGTAAGGATGCCGACAAGAAATGGCGGCAAGCCATGGACAAACGGCACATCGAGCTGTGAGTTAATGCGTTTGCGAAGGACCTCAGCAAAAATCCGGACGACAATGTATTCACGCCCAGGGATTCGTTAATCGATCTAATCTTTGTGAGGTGATCACATGAAACTGACTTTGGAAAACGCCTCCGTTATCGTTGACCGGGCGCTGGCGAAAGCGCGCGAGATGAAGATTCGGCCTCTGTGCGTTGCGGTTCTCGACGACGGCGGGAATCTCAAAGCGCTCAAGCGCGAGGACGGCGCCAGCATATTGCGGCCGCAAATCGCGATAAGCAAAGCTTGGGGAGCCGTCGGCATGGGAGAATCGAGCCGCAGCCTAGCGGACCGTCTAAAGGACCGGCCGGCCTTTCTTGGCGCGCTGTCTGACATGTCGGCCGGCAAAGTCGTTCCGGTCCCGGGCGGCGTGTTAATCATGGACGGCAACGCAATTATAGGCGCCGTCGGCGCCAGCGGCGGAACTTCGGATGAAGATGAAACATGTGCCATTGCGGGTATTCAGGCCGCGGGTCTGGATTACAAGGCTTGACGAAAAATGCGATGAGCCACATATCTTCATGACCGTACCCTGGGCCGACAAACGAGGTTTCACCCAGCTATGATCCGCATCGCCGTTCCTGATCTCATTTCTAACTCGTATTTTCCCGCGATTGCGGCCGTCGAGCTTGGCTTTTTCAAATCCGAAGGTCTCGACGCAAGCATCGAGCTTTTGTTTCCAGTGCCCAAAACGTACGAAGCTTTGCGGAACGGAGAGCTGGATTTTGTCGTCGGCTCCGCACACGCCGCCCTGATGGCGTTTCCGGATTGGAGAGGGGCGAAGTTGCTCGCGGCGGTTGCCCAGCACACTTATTGGTTTCTTGTCGTTCGCAGCGACCTAAAACCAAAACGCGGAGACCTCAGTGTGATCAAAGGGTTGCGCATCGGCGCAGCACCGGGCGTAAATCTCAGTTTGCACCGCCTGTTGATTGAGGCCGGTATCGATCCGGCGAAGGACAACGTGCAGATTATCCCGATCCCCGGTGCCGCCGGCGCGAATGTTTCCTTCGGCCTCTCCGCCGCGAGAGCGTTGGAAGAAGGCCGACTAGACGGCTTTTGGGCGAACGGGATGGGCTGCGAAGTCGCCGTGCGGCGAGGCATCGGCACAATGGTTCTCGACGTCCGTCGCGGCGATGGGCCACCCTCGGCGCGCCACCACACGTTTGCCGCTTTGGTCACGACGGAAAATCGAGTCGATAAAGAGCCCGGATCGGCCGCGGCGGCGATTCGCGCCCTGATAAAAGCCCAGAAGGCGTTGCGCGAAGATATTAACCGCGCAACGGAAGTTGGCAAAAAACGGTTTCCGCCTTCCGAAGCGGAATTGATCTCCGAGCTGATCCGCCGCGACCTTCCCTATTACGACGCTACGATCTCCAAAGATACTTTCGCCAAGATGAACCGCTTCGCTCAGGATATCGGCCTACTCTCAGCACCGGTCCCGTATGAAGGGGTGGTCGCGACTCAGTTCAGCCAACTGTGGAAAGCGTCGGTCTGAACGGGCGGCGACAACTGAATGAATCATCGCATACTGCTTATCAACCCGGCGATTTATGACTTTTCCGCCTATGATTTTTGGCTGAAACCCTATGGTATGCTCCGCGTTGCCGGCTTTCTCCGCGGACAGGCTGAGTTTGCGCTATTCGATTATTTGAACCGGCTCGATCCACGCGTGCCTCAAAGATTCTATCGCGCGGACGCCTGGGGACGGGGCGAGTTCTACTGTGAATTGGTCGACAAGCCGGCGATCTTCTCTGGTATTCGTCGCCGGTTCAAACGTTTCGGCCTTCCGCGAGAGGCTTTCTTAGAGTTCTTGTCCAACGAAAAGCCGTTCGATGATGCCTTTGTCCAGACGGGAATGACCTATTGGTATCTCGGTGTTGAAGAAGTGATCGCCGATGTACGCAAGTACTCGCCGCGCACAAACATTATTGTTGGCGGTCCCTATGCGACGCTGTGCCCGTCACACGCGCGAACGCTTGGCGCCGATCTCGTTATCGAAGGCGACAATTTGAAGCCGTTGTGGGGATTTCTCGGCAAGACGCCGCGGGCGCACGAACTGCCCTTGTGGGATCTCTATCCGCGATTGACGACCGGTGTGGTAAAGCTGGCTGACGGTTGTCCGTTCCGCTGCACCTATTGTTCAGTCCCGCGGGTTTATCCCAAGTTCCATGCGCGGTCGCTGGACCGTTCGTTGGCTGAATTGGAATGGCTCGTTCGCTGCGGCGCGGAACACATTGCCTTTTACGATGACGCTTTGCTCTTCAAGCCTGAAGAAATCTTGATGCCCTTCTTAAACGCCGTGCGGCAACGAAGATTCGCGGTCGAATTTCACACGCCGAACGCCCTTAACGCCCGCTTCGTCAACCGTGAGCTAGCGGATCGGATGGTCGAAGGCGGCTTTAAGAACATCTATCTCGGCTTTGAAAGCAGCGCTTATGCATGGCAGAAGAACACGGGCGGGAAAGTTTACTCGGAAGAATTTGAGAGAGCGGTTGAAAACCTTCGCCGAGCGGGAGCGGACTCGCGCCACATTCATGCTTACATCATCATAGGTCACCCCATGGCCGACGAGCAGGATGTCGAAGAATCGATGCGTTTCACGAACCGTCTGGGAATTCGTGTGATGCTTTCTGAGTTTTCGCCTATCCCGGGAACACCCGACGGTGAACTCTGTCGTCGTTGGGTCGATCTGAACGAGCCGCTCTCTCATAACAAAACCGCGTTCACCATCCTTTCCTTGGGCGAAGCCGAGGCCAACCGGCTGAAAGACCTGGCCGCGCAATTGAATGAGCAGCTGGCTGGGCCGGCAGTTCAAGAAGAACCTGAGGTTCAGCAGTCAAGTGTTCATTAGCTTTATGAGCTGCGTGGTGCAACACCCCACGCTCCTCGAGATCGGCGTTCCGTCCGATAATGGGAGGCTGCGGCTCGGGAACTTTTTTTCGAAACCACGGTCTAATACCTCTGAGCCCATGGTGTCGGATGCGATCAGTGACGCGGAGTGCGTCCGGAGGCTTCAGCAGGGTGAAACGGATGCTTTCGAAATATTGGTTCGCCGACACCAGAAAACGATCTTCAATTTGGTTTACCGTATGCTGGGCGACTACGATGAAGCCGCTGACATTGCTCAGGAGGCCTTCCTGTCGGCCTACCGTGCTATTGGTGGTTTCCGCGGCGACGCGAACTTTTCCACTTGGTTGTATCGGATTGCGCTCAATCACGCGACCACGCGGCGCAGAAGCATGACCCATTGGCAACAGCACACCGTTCCGATACAGACAACCGAGCCGACGTGTGGTCACCATCTTGATCCGGCAGCAATTGTGGAGCAAAAAGAGATTCAGGAGCGGGTACAGAAGGCGTTGAACAGTCTCGAACCGGATCAGGCGATGATTATCCTGCTGAAAGACCTTCAAGACATACCCTATGAAGAAGTTGCGCGCGTGCTCGAAATCCCGATGGGCACCGTAAAGTCGCGGCTTCACCGGGCCAGGCAAGCCCTGAAGTCGCGGCTTGCCTCCTATTTTTACTCAAGCAGGACGCGATTATGAATTGCGAGGAAATCCAAGCTCGACTTTCGGAATATCTGGAGGAATCGCTCGGCCCTACGACCGCTAAGCAGGTCGAGAGTCATCTGTCATCGTGCCGGCTGTGCCGTGCTGAAGCCGACGGGTTAGCGCTGTGTATCCAGCAGGTAAGTAAGCTTCCCCTAGTTGAGCCGCCGATGGGTTTTGCACAGCGCGTGATGTCTCATATACGAGAGCTGGAGAAGCAACCGCGTTTTTGGGAGCGACTCCTCTTTCCACTCAACATCAAGATTCCGATTCACGCCACAGCAGTCGTTCTGATCGGAATCCTCGCAATTTATCTTTTTGAAAAACAAGACTCCCCGAGCAAGAATTTGCTGCAGACATCAGAGCATGTCACTTCGCCAACGAAAAACGAACAGGCTGCGCCTTCATCTCCGGCAAGCTCACCTTCCGCTACAGAACAACAGAAGCCAACGAGTTTGCCTCGCCAGCAGCCGGATTTTTCGGTGGCGGGGGAAGAGCCGCGTGCAGCAAAAGACCCGCCACGGCGCAGCGCTCTTCCGAAGATCCCTTTACCTGCTCGATCGCCGAGCACCCCTGCCCCTGCCACCAAGGAATCAACTGAGGCCAGAGCACTTTCCGAAGAGAGCGGCCCCAGCCTTCCGCAGCCACCGTTTACCATTCAATCGAGAGAGCGAGTAGGAGACGTAATATCCGGTACCCCCGTAGTGAATCCCATGATGCCACGAATGGGCACTGGCCAGTTTTCGCTGCGTTCCGAAGCGGAAACCGAGTCTCTCAGAGCCGGGTCTCTGGCGATCGCTCCGTTAGCCGACTATGAATTGGTTGTGCGACGCCGACCGTCGCAGCAAGATCAAACGCTCAGAGACCGTTTAAGCCCGTTGCAAAAACAGTCAGACCCAGTGGCTGCGGAGAGGATGCAGACGGTGCCCCGCAGTGTCGAGTGGTTAATAGCGATGATTCCCGATAGCGGCAAGCCGCATATCGTCTGGATTAGCCTCGCCCCGAGTCAATTCGAGCAATTCAAGAGAGATCTAATTTCGCTAGGAACAATCGAATCAGAATCGGCGACGGCGTTTCGAGATCTCGAATTCGCATCCAAAACCGATAGTGAAATCCTCATCAAACTCGCAATTCTACCGGCGTCCGAGGCAAGTCGCAGCAATCCCAGGCCTCGAAGCAACCGATAAGGTCACAAACCTGACCGCCAGATTGTTTAGAAAATTGGTGAGCGCTCAACCAACGAAGAGAGTGAAGCGCGCCCCGCTTAGGTTAGTAACCGCTTTGGGGTTGAGGATCCGACAATCGGGGCAAAGAACTCGTTGCGCGATTTCCCAATTGACCGGTGGTAATGGGGTCAATTCGCGAATCTGTTCAAGGGTAAAAAATCCGGCATGATCCACTTCCTGTCCGTCGGCCTTCGGCTCGCCACTGACGGGCCTTAAAAGCATCACGACATAGACACCGTTACCCTGCACCGGATCGTAGCGATTGCGCAGTCCAAGAACTCCCTCAACCTCCGTCGTAACTCCCGCTTCTTCTTGCACCTCGCGCACAACGGCTTGTTCGATCGTCTCGTCCGGCTCGATAAAACCGCCAGGGAGCTGCCAGTTGCCTCGACCATGGCGAGAAGCCCGGCGAACCAACAGGAGCTGACCGTCTCGTACGACGGCCCCGCCAACTCCGATGTTATAGCCTGTATTATAACGTTCCGGTATGGGCATTGGCTCCAACTTCGCTCAATTCCGCTACCGCGCTTATAATTCTGGCACCCGCTCCATGTCAAGAAAGCAAATGCATACCAGTCAGCATGGGTCTCAACACTCGAACGCTGTTAAAAAACGGGGAGGCGGGCTGAAGACCCGCCTCCCGGAGCAAGAGAAACCTACGAAGAAAAGAAGCCTATGCGATTCTAGCGTCGCGCGCCGATCATTGCAGTCCACGGCTACCAATTGTACCAGGGCCAATATCCGTAGCGGTCCCACCAGCTGGAGCGGTACGGCGGATGCCTGTACCAGCCTCCATCCGAATGCCTGTACCAGCCATTGCTATACAGATCGCGATTCAGCTCGGCGTAATCCTGTCTTAGTTCCCGACGATCCTGCGAGAGTTCCCGCCAGTCCCGTCTGATCTCTGCTCGGTCTCGGGCGATCTCGCTACGCGGCGCTCCCTGGCGGAGATCGCGGCGCAGTTCCCCTCTATCTCTCTGCAATTCGCGGAAATCTTTTCGGAGTTCTGCTCGATCTTTGCGAATCTCGCCCCAGTCACGGCGAATTTCTGCGGCCCCTCGGTCCCGATACCCCCACCGATGAGGATCGGCAGAAGCCACCTCGCTGAACAGTAACACGGCAAAGACGCCCATACTCGACCAAATCACAGCATTTTTTGTTTTCATACTGTTCTTCCCCCTGTCCGATTAGACGTTAGCTCTGTCAAATTGTTTACGCGCAACGAACCGGCGAGCCAGGTTGTCTCTCGTGGCCACAAGACCGCAATAGGCTTTTGTCAAAAGCGATATCCCATGTCCGCCACGCATGACTGCGAGCGGACCTCTAGCCCCAGCACTAGCCGCCGCGGCGCCTCTATTGTTTTAAACTCGTGCCGGCCAGAACGCCTCCGACCCAAGAACCCTCATTCTGTAGTTGAAAAGTTGCAGCAATTGCAATATGTTTGCAATTAGTGGCACGCCGTTGGCCTTTCAGGCCTCACGCGGTAGCTGACGTCTCTTCCAGTCTCGCACGTTCGGACAAAGAGCATTGGATAACAATTGAGCAAAGAGCCATTGGGAAAAGACAACAAGCTGGAGCTTCTCGAGACGTTGTGTCGCCAACGGCGCGTTCCGGTGACCGTGCAGCGCCGCGTCATTTTGAGTGCACTCGTCGAGCGTCATGATCATCCCACGATCGACCAGGTTTTCGAAGACGTGAAATCCCGTCTCCCCGGAGTGTCTCGGACGACCGTCTATCGGGTGCTTGAAACCCTGGTCGAATTGGGAATGGCCAAGCGAACGCAGCACTTCGAAGCCGCGGCAAGATTCGACGGCAACACCGATCATCACGACCATCTCGTCTGCATTCGATGCAGTAAGGTGGTTGACTTTGACGATCCCAAACTCGGCGGCCTCCCGCTGCCGGACCCGCATCGCACCGGATTTGAGGTTATCGATTTCTCCGTGTATTTCGAAGGTGTGTGTTCAAATTGTAAGGCCCGAGCGAAAGTTCACTCACGAAAAAGGCCGCGGCCAGGGCGCCGAACTGTTAAAACCAAAAGACGACAGAAAAGGAGAGGGATCCTGTGAGCAATAATCCTGCATACAATCCTACCGACCCAAGATATTTCGATAAGACCGATCTGCGTTCCGAAGTCTGAGCGAGTCTTCAGCCTGTGCGCCGATTGTCGCTTGTGTGTGAAGTTATGCGGCAGCTTTCCAAAAATGTTCGACGCCATCGACAGCTATTGCACGGAAGAAAAATATGCCGAAGTCGACACCAAAGAGCTGAAGTCCGAAGACGTGAGCGAGGTCGTTGACCTCTGTTTCCAGTGTAAGCTTTGTTACATCAAGTGTCCTTATACTCCCGGCGATCATGAATGGGCCATCGACTTTCCCCGCCTGATGGCCAGAGGCAAGGCC
>DASQUN010000100.1:0-4386 GCA_035641275.1 Candidatus Udaeobacter sp.
CGACTCTTATCCAGCCGATACCGCGCGGACATGCGGCCTTCGCCTATGTCTTTGAGGGCGAGGCCCGCTTCGGCGCCGAGGACCAAACCATGGTCGTGCAGCCAAGGCTGATCGTGTGGGATGACGGTGACAGCATTGAAGTAAATACGGGTGAGAGTCCGGTGCGGTTTCTGTTGGTTTCCGGCAGACCTTTGCACGAGCCGATCGCGCGCTACGGCCCTTTCGTCATGAACACAAGAGAGGAAATTGAACAGACGCTGCGCGAGCTTCAACAGGGGACGTTCGCGAGATAGCCCCGTGATAAGTCATAGCCGCTCGGATAGAGCTAGCGATAGCTGGAAGCATGCACGATTACCACCGAGGACCGAAGCAGGTTCTGCCCTTCGATTTGGCGGGACCGTAACCCCAAAGGAATGATCCCAAGAAGTACAAGCGACTTCCAAAGACGATGCCGCACTTCTGCTGGTGGATCACCCGCATGGCGAGTGCTGAGGTGCAGCTGATGAATTGGTTTAGTGTATGCTGTGAGCTTCATCGTGACTGGCGTAATGACATCGAAGGGCTGGGAAAGCTCCTTCGTAATCATCTTCCAGCCTATAGAAAACCTGATCACTAGTGTCGCGTCTCGGAAGTTCGTTACATAATTTAATGTCATTCCGGGCAAGCTGGCGATAGCTAGCGCGACCCGGAATCCAATCAAAGGCTTCTGGATCCCGCTTCTGCGGGAATGACGGACTCGGACTCCTAACTTTGTAAACGAACTTTGGTTCCAGGACACTAGAACCATTGAGAAGTCCCCCCCACCTTAGCAGACCAAGCTGGAAGGGATCCGTGAAGACTGCCAGCTCATGGATCTCTGCGTTTTTTATGAGACAATGAGGTCAGACCGAGTCTGGACTTCAAAGCGCGCGTGGATCGAACATCAAGTCGCAACCCGGTTGAATGTCCACGACTTGATCCCTCTTCTATGAGCCCTCCGTGTCTGACTCGACTGGCTATCGCCTTGAGATGTTCAGTTGACTGGAAGAGAGCCCGCAGCCGGCCATGGCACAATGCAGGAAGGCGCCCCCTCGGGACACCCTGCTCCACCGTCACGTCGTTCAGGAGGACGGTGCCGCTCTGCTTGCTAGTTCTTGTGACGTGGCTGCGCCCCGCATCGGCGACCCCGGTCTCGGTGCGCTTCATCGAGGGTGTCACCCATGGCTTTCTTGTGCTTCGCACAGTCGACGGCGGCCTCATTGCATCGGGCGATCTCCTCCAAGTTAGCCGGCACGGACAGGTCGAGAGCCGCATGGTATTCCGCTTCAAGGACGGATCGGTATTCGACGAGACAGTGGTGTTCACTCAGCAGCGCGTCTTTGTCATGCAGAGCTACCGCCTGTTGCAGCGCGGACCCGCATTTACCGAGGACACCGAGGTCTCGCTAGAACGAGCCTCCGGAAAGTATCGTGTGAACACCAAGGCCCGGAAAGACGGGCGGGAGAAGATCCTCGATGGCACGCTCGACCTGCCACCCGACGTCTACAACGGCATGGTCATCACCGTCGCGAAGAATCTCCCCAAGGGAGCCGGTGAGACGGTCCACATCGTAGCCTTCACGCCCACGCCCCGCCTCATCCAGCTGGAGCTGATACCGGCGGGCGAGCGTAAGGTGCTGACCGGCGAACTCACGAAAACCGCGACCCACTATGTGTTGAGGCCCAAGCTCGGGACCCGGCTCAAGCTCTTCGCCACGCTGCTCGGCCGCGTGCCACCGGACTCGCATGTCTGGATCGTCGGCGATGAGCCGCCGGCGTTCGTGAGGTTTGAGGGGCCACTTTACACGATGGGACCGGTCTGGCGGATCGAGACAACGAGCCCCCGCTGGCCCGACTCGCCGAAGAGCTAAATTAGTCCGGACGGGATGGACTTGGGAACCGTCATTCACCGGAGACGCGGACATGACTGGCTTCCGCTCGCGCTAGCGAACGCCAGCTTGGCCGGAATGACAGTTTAATTATTTGTGGCTTGCGGAAAGACCACACGGGCTGAACCCGTGAACCGTTCTGTGAAATACCGAAGCACGCCTGAACGTCCCTCAGACTGTTTCCGTTTGAGCGCTTTTTTCTTCGAAAAGCGTCCTCCAAGAAACGCTGGAAGGCAAATAGGCCACGTCGCACCGGATGCGAGAAAAATCGGCTTGATTGGAGTCGTAGACGAGACCCGGAGGCGGCTTGCCCGCTGCAAAATCTCGGAGCGCCTTAAGTAAGAATCTTCGAACTTGAATGATATACGAGTCGCTCACCCCGAGGTGCTCTTTGGTTCTGTCTACGATCGGCCCCATGCTCTCAGTTGCACATGCGTCCTGATTTAAAAATTCTTCTATCCCGGTGAAATTCACGGTCTTCTGAACTTGTCTGTCCTGGAGATAGTTGTTGCGGAGGTTGCGCAGCTTCCGATAATCGGCGCCAACGAAGTCGCGCTTCGATGAATCCTCCTTGGTCATCGGTTTCGACCATTTAAAAAAGAAATCAAACCTCCAGGTGTTATGGTCATCGGCAGGAACCTGGTAGACGGCTTTAAAGCCATCGAGCTTCCCGTCGACCTCGCGGCCGACCGGAACGCAGCCGATAAAGGGCATGACAAACTGTGAGATGCGAACATAATTCTTGTCGGGTCCGATCTTCCTGATGGCGGCGACCCTGAAGCCGAAATCCATCTCGTCGATTTCAAAAGCGGGGGACTGATCTTCGTGCCTCAGGAACTCTCTGCGCGCGTCCGGTTTGAACATTTTGTGAAGGAAATTTAAATGAGCAGAATCGCAGTCACCGTCCAATCCTTGAAGATAGTTGCACTCCAAAAGAC
Source organism: Candidatus Udaeobacter sp. (assembly GCA_035641275.1). GTDB lineage: Bacteria > Desulfobacterota > Binatia > UBA9968 > UBA9968 > DASQUN01. The sequence continues at coordinate 2,845 of DASQUN010000100.1, forward strand.
TCTTCGCTATGTAAATTTGATTCTGTGGCACTCCAAGCCAAGCGTAGGTTGGAAATACGGGGATTTCGTCCTTCGCTCCCATGTAGGCGAAGACCACTCCTCCCGCCTCGACACAGGGATAAGCGGTATGATGAACCTTGTTTTTTAACTGGCTACCGGAAGGTTCCGCGGGTGTTTCAAGCACGTTGCCTTCGACGTCGTATTTCCAGCCATGATAGATGCACCTCAGACCGCACGCTTCGTTGCGACCGTAAAACAACGAAGTTCCTCGATGGCTACAGTGCTCGTCCAAAAGGCCGATCCTTCCCCGGGTGTCACGAAAAGCGACGAGGTCCTCTCCCAAAAGTCGCACTCGCACGGGAGGACACTCGGGATTGGGAATCTCCTCCGACAACAGAGCGGGAATCCAATAGCGCCTGAACAGACGACCCATGGGGCTGCCGGCTTGCACCCGGGTCAAAAGCTCATTTTCTTCGCTTGAGAGCATGATTGGAGTTCCCTCCTACTATCCTGGAATTAAAGTGCGTTAGACAAGTCATTCGCCTCTTCGGCGTCCTGCCTGCGAAAGCATGTCCTGAGCAGCTTAGCCGAAGGGCGGCATCCAGACGTCCTTGAAATTCCTGGGTTCCGGGTCGCGCTAGCTACCGCCAGCTCGCCCGGAATGACGACTGAAATATTGAACGGATTTCGCATACAAGACACTACGGGCTCCTGGCGATAATCGCTTTGAACGTCTTTGTGGCTTCAGCGGTTTCCTGATCTACGCCAGGCCCGTTTTCCCAGAAGACCGAGTCGTCTTTCAAGCGGTATTCAGGCGCAATGATATCCTTGGGGATATCGGTGCGCCGAGAGTTCGCGTTCCGCTGACCGGATTTAACGGAGTACTCCTGGTACAGGCTCTGTCCTTCCCTTGAAAGGAACCAGTTGAGAAAGATTTGCGCCGCATGCGGATGAGGAGCCGGAGCGATCAAGCTAATCACTCCTTGTCCTCCGGCGATATAGTCACCCTCTTTCAGCGCGTGGGTAATCGTCTCGACAGGAAGCCGCTGCTCTTTGGCAGCGCCTAGTTCCGCGTCGTCGCAGGGAACGCAGATGGCCGCCTTCCCCGCGGCCAGCCAATCCACCAACTGCCGATGATCTCGACTCAAAGTCAATTGCATATCACCGTACAGTTTGCTCATGAATTCCGGACCCAGAAACTTATTCATATAGAGGTACCAGAGAACGTTGCGGGCAACCCCGGCAATGGACGGGTCGTAGCCGATAATCTTCCCTTTCCACTTCGGCTTGATAAGATCCCACCACGACCTGATTTCATCGGCTCTCGCTTGCAGTGTGTTGTAGGCGATGTAAAGGCCTCGATGCCCCTGAAAGACGAAAGAATGACGGGTTTCCGGGTCGACAAAGCGATGCTTTCCCTTGAACCATTTTGATTCGTCTTTCACCTCCGGCAATATGAAAGCGGAAGGCATGGGAGCGAGAGCCTTGGCGGGATACAAAACTGAAACATGGGTCCCTTGTCCGGCAATATAGAGATCGGCT
>DASQUN010000101.1:0-4596 GCA_035641275.1 Candidatus Udaeobacter sp.
TCCACCATCTCTTTGGCGATTCTCAGGGGAATTCCCGTTTCGCCCGGATGGGCCGCGCCGCTGGAGGCCAGAATGAGCTTGCTCACTTTTTCGGGATGATCGAGCGCGAGAAGCTGCGCCACGCGACCTCCCATGGAATGCCCGCAGACCACCGCACCGTTTAATCTCAAGTGGTCCAGCACTGCGGCCGCGTCGGCAGCGAACGTGTTCGTGCTGTACTTCGTCGACGGCTTACCGGATTTTCCGGTGCCGCGATAATCGACTATGACCACTCGATGGTCGCGGGAAAACTCCGGCAGCTGGTAAATCTTCCACACCTCGCCGTCGCAAGCCGTCTCACTGAGAAATAAAAGAGCGGGGCCTTCGCCGTGAGACTCGTAATAAATATCGGTTCCGTCTTTGGCTTTGATGTAGGGCACGCCGTCGGCTCCTTTGTAAACTGTTTTTTCGTCCGACCTATAGATGAGCCGCGCTACTCATGCAAGCCCTTTGACTTGCTCCCGACTCTGTATTCCTTAGTCGTTTGCATTGGCTTCGCCAAAAAATCCGGCGGGAAGCACCGGGTCGCGCAACGAATTGATTCAACGAGATAAGATTACGGAATAGGAGCGCCCAAGAGGCTTAGAAACGCCTTTTTGAAGGCAAAACGCAGGCTCTAAGAGACCGGCCAGGAGGAAAGAGAAAGGTTTCATAGTTGGTTGCGGGCTCCGAGAATCGTGACCAAGAGTCGCAGCGTGAGCTTTTGTAGGTCACAAAAAATGCGACGTGAATCACGTGCGGCCTAAGGCTTAGCAGTTGAGCGTCGCACCCTCCTCGCTCCCTTGCTGGACGGAGCACCATGACCATTTGGTTCCGGACGGCTCAAGCGCGCAGATTTTTGGGGACGATGTGCCGGCACGCCGTGAAGCATTCCTTCAACGCTAATGTCTTCATCGATCTCCGGCCAGTGGACTCCTTTTCCATCACCGATGATCTCAAAACGTCCCCTTTGTTTGGATGTCGCTTCAGACAAACGCCAGGACCACACCAACGGCACACTCAACACGCGACCGTCCACCAGGTATGCAATGATCGCATCGGATGTAACCTTCACATTTTGGATCCTAGGCTCAACGTTCTCCACAATGCTCATGCCATGCCTCCGTTATAGTATCGCCGTGATTTTCGGATCAATCGCCGAATTGTGTTTAGTTCCCTAGCGGTGAACCCGTGATTTGCCGCCAACTGGATCGGTTCCAACCAGAATTTGCACGTCCGACGTTCCCGACGTACGTGAACGTGAATTGGCTCGTTGCAGTCAAAGCTATAAAAGAAGAACCAGTACGGTCCTGGAACATCTTGAATCCTCGGCATTCAATCACATGAAATCCTTCCCGTGAAAAGACTAGCACGGCCCAAGGCTTGACGCTACTAAGTCTCCATCACAGTTCGGCTTAAGCGCGATTTAGGCGTGGTGGACTATTTCATCCGGGGTGATGCTTGCTCGTATGGGCAGCGCGCGAGACTACATCGGGACAGCTAATCCGGTCAGGAAAAAAGGTTCGCTTCCCCTTTCTTTCCCTTTTACCATTCTTCGCAATTGCAAAATATGATCCCGCCTTCTATGACAAGTCCCCCGGTTGGCTCCAATGATCGACTGAAGACGTCCAGGCTGGACGGATGCCCCGGCCTGCGCGTTCAAGTGTTCGGAAAACGTAGTTCACAAACGAACCTGTATAGCGGTAGCGGCGAATGCAGGCTTCGAGCTGATTTTGGATTTCTTCTTCATGTCCTCGCCAGCGCGAGAGGAATGAATACCGCTCGATCCAACTATCAATCGTAAACTTGATTAGGCCGATCAACTCTTGCCGGGCCAGCAAATTCCCTCGCTGCGCAAGCCGCACGAAGCTGATCCCAATGATATCCCTGGTTCGTTTATCATGTTTATCGGACGGGGCGATAAAGACGTACATTTTGCCGTGATATTTTTTGAATATCGTTTCGACCTCAGCATGATCTTCGTACTGAATCCGGGTTTTTCTGGTTCTCGCCGGTCTCCACCGTTTCTGATATTTCCAATCTAAGGCATAGGTAAGCCGATCCCAGTCGATTCCGCCAAATTCTCTCCGAAGATTCTGCCGGATGAACCGATAACATCGAGGCGCATGTTCCCGTATCCACGAACTGTTAATGACATCAGGCTGGGTTCGAGCGAGTAACTCGTTCAGCGTTTCAATGACAACACGAAAGTCCATATGTAGAACGGCTCTGAGGTAGCGGCTAGATCTCAACGTTATCAGCTGTTCTCCCGCACGGTCATTACGAGCCGGCGCAGTTTCGATGAAGTTCCGGTGACAGGTATAATCGCGATACCGCAGCACTGCGTGATAGGAAGGGGCCCGTGCGAGAGTAGGACCGCGGCTACAGCGCGCGAGGTGCGAGACATCCTTGATGCGGGCGCCGCATTCGTAAAAACCCACATTCGTGACTCGCCGGTAAGCGAAATACGGTCAAGCTACACTTTCAATCTGGTGCAAGAATCGATTTTTAGGCACCGGGTATTCGCCGGTCAGGACAGGTGAAGACCTACCCGCCCAGGAGTCGGCCGAGTACCCCGGCGCGAGCACTGGGTCGGACCGGCGCAAGACATTGATTCAGCAACAGAAGATTGTAATAGCACCGGCGCAGAGAGGCTTAGCAGCACAGTTTTAATGGCAAAAAGCAGGCTCTAAGAGATCAGTTCACCGAGTCGACTCGATGGGTGGCAAATTTTTTCACCTATGACATTTAGGTGCGACCGGTTTCTTTGTCTGCGTTATAAGTCCTGACCCGGGGGCAGTCCGAACATAACCCGGCCGTAGGTCGACCCCGCCACGTCCCAACTCAGCGCTATATGCTGGCCTGCCACGTGAATGTCGCGGAGCAGACGCTGCGCTTCGCTATCTAGATAAATATTTCGCCCACCCGCCGAGGCGAAAACACGATCCAGCGCTCGCGTGCATAGGTGAGCCACGTAAGCGATATCGCGCCGATTGCGCGCCCGCTGTTCGATGCTCAAGCGCTCGCTGCGCTGGACAATCTCCATGGCCTCGCGGCAGTCCCGTAGCATCAACGCGCGCGCGGCATCAATCTCGGCAGCCGAGTTCGCAACCCGCATGTGGATGGCGCCTTCCTGGGCCGCCCTGCGATCGCCGGACGACCTCTCTCGCATGCCCTGCACAAAGGTCTGCAGCGCTCGTTCTGCGATACCAATCAGAGGAGCAGCTAGCGAGAACGGCACGGTTGCCATCCGGGGCAGACGGTACAACGCACCGCCATTGAATTCACTGCCCGGTCCCGTTCCATTCGTCAGGTCTTTATTCATTAAAGCGCGGTGTTCGGGCACGAAGACTTCGCCTTTGAGCTGGAAGTCCTTGCTGCCCGTGGCGCTCATCCCCATCACGAACCAGTTATCGATGATCGTGTAGTCTGACTTTGGCACGAGAAACATGTAAAGCTCGGCCGAGTCCGTGTCCACAGCCGCAGGAACAAAGCTACGGACCAACGCCCAATCGGCGTAGTCGCAGCCGCTGGAAAACGGCCACCGCCCACTCAGCCGGTACCCGCCGTCTACCCGGACGGCTTTCCCGGTCGGCATATAACCGGAGGAGATCAAACTGTCGGGCGATGCACCCCAGACGTCCTTTTGGGCCTGGCCGTCAAACATTCCGACCGTAGCACAGTGGTCCGAATAGACACCCTGCACCCACCCGGTGGAACCGCATCCTTCTCCCACTGTAGCGGTGATCAGGACGGCTTCATCGAGCGGCAGTTCATACCCGCCCAAAACGGCCGGCTGCAATGTACGGAGCAGGCCAGCCTTGCGCAAATCGTCGATGCTTTCCGGAGGGATACGTCGCAACTTTTCGGCTTCGGCCGCGCGCTTGCGAAACGTCGGCACTAGCTCCCGCGCGCGCGACAGAAGTTCCGCGCCTTTAGCTGTGAATGCTGTCATCGTGTTTAGATCCTGCGTCCAAGTCTCTATTGCGTGGACTAGACGAAATGTCAATCTATTCGTCGAAGTGGGTCTCAGGTGGACGTGCAGCCTTAAGGTGCGGATTTATCCGGCGGCCTACGCTGCTGCCTCAGACGATGCGGGATTTTCGGTGGCTCAATTCGCCGACCCAGGCGTCACCCTCTGCATTGAGATGACGTAGTACGGGACAAATCCCTCGCCGCCATCAACATCAAGTTGCTCGACAAAGCCTTCCGGCGTCGGACGCAAGGTCTTACGGGCGCGGCGCCACTGGTCGGCATGGCCCGGCGGAAGATCGTCGAATTTCAATCCACCCTCAGTCCCTTCCACTGAATATTGCCGGAAAATCCCAGCATCTGTATAGGCATGCGCGATGAACCGATCCGGCGACGCTTGCGCGCCGACCATCACCAAAGCATTATGGACGTCGATTCTGCCATCAACCAGCGGGTAGGAAACGCCCATCCGGAGAGCGATGAAACGGCCGCCCGCTTCGGGCGTGCCGATGACTTCCTTCTTAAAGGTGTAAGGCGTCATCGTATATTTCCCCTCGCCGCGAAAATGGCCGAGGAGGAAGCGCAACGGCGTCAGCCGGACTGTCG
>DASQUN010000102.1:0-3458 GCA_035641275.1 Candidatus Udaeobacter sp.
CTATTTGGTTCGAGCCTTTTGTACCCTTGAAACCGGCTTTTTTCGAATTATCCTTTTATTCAACAGCAGGCCCACCGGCAGGAGTTGGGGTAAGTTTTATGAAATTCAAGCTCCTATTCCCGCTCTCAGGCATAATAGCCTTGGTCGGCTTTCTGGTGGCGCTTGGCCTGGCGGTTTGGCTGATCGGATTATGACGATTCGATACCCGTACCCCCGCTGAATTCGTCACGCCACCATGGCGCTATATCGTATTCTCGGCAATCCTCTTTACTTCCGCCCTTGCAGATTGGCGCCGACGGAAGTGGTCGCTTCCCGGTGTCGTTCTCGTTGCCCTGCTTGCGGTGTTCTTTAACCCTCCAAATGAAACCTAAGAGCGATAGCGACCAGGTGGGGCCATCTCTGCCAGAATCCAAAACCGTCAAGGAGAAGAGTTTGTCTGGTTTCTGCTAGACATCGCCGCTGCTTGAGCACTAGTGTCTCACCCCATCACGAGCCAGGTCAGCCGGGATCAGGGAGGTCTTATGGCTGCGTTGCTCTACAAGGACTTTCTCATTATCGCCTTTGGCATGTTTGACAAGGGCAAAGAGCTGTGGATGCCGAGGGTTGATGTAAGCTGGCACTCCGCCAATGGACGGGAGTCCCACACCGTAAACGCTTCAGTTGATTGCTTTAGGAGTAAGCTGGAGGCTGAAACCTTCGCACTTGAAATGGCCAAGGCATGGGTTGATGCACGCCTTGATTTAACATGAGTGACTACGTAAGCGTTTTCCTACAACCGATATCCACGCGAGCCGGTAACCGCATTACATGAGCGGCCATTGCCCGCACGGCAGACCCTTGGCTGCTTATCCGGCAGCACAATGCCCAGGTAGCCGTTACACTTCGGACAACTGACGGCGAGATGCCGTGCCATCATCCTTGAGTCCCGTGGGAGGGGTCGGATCTTGGAGTATGTAATTAGGTCTGATAGGGAAGGCCATGACTCGTCCGTTACGGATTGACTATGCGGATGCAGGAGATTCTTAGAGTCGATCAGAAAAGAGGATGGAAGAGAGCTTGAAGAGCTTCTAACCTCATAGCCCAAGATCTGACTCCTTATTTGAGGCTAGAGATGAAGCTCGCAAGGTGACAATTTACCTGGTAAAGCGGTGTTGCGATCGAACACCGGTGGAGATCGCGCCTATTTCGGAACCAACAGTTATGCGGCGGTGAGTTGGAGCTTTCGGGCGGGAGCATTAAGTATCCAACAATAACAAGTTCAGGGTTCGGATTGAGAAGATCGCTGGCTGTGTTAGCCAACGCCAGCCTTGACCTTAGTCGGCTCTTGTTTGATCGGGCAGTTAATCGTAGAAGAGGAGTATGGAAATACTCAGCAGGTTTTTAAGATGGAGAGAAAGGCAGCTACTAGCCCCTGATGTTTCTTCTCTGGGGGAACAAGTTGCTTCAAATATAGAGATGTTTATTTCAGTCCGCGGTCGCCATTCTCTGCTGAATACTCAGACGGCGATTGTGATGCGTAACAATTTTGAAACATTTGTAACAGCGGACGTGCTTAAGACCGAAAATCGCGAAAGCGTCGCGGCTGTAGTCTATCTGAAAGACATGGAATGCTATGAACAAGTTAAGACGATACAAGCTGACGAACTGCTTCGTGGTAGTACCCTAGGTCCGATGGTCCTAAATCACCTCGCTGTCCAGGCGGCAAGGGATCTATTAAAACAAGCCTCGGAGGCGGGACACCAGGCCGTATTTAAAGAAACAACAAAGCAATCCATGCGACGTAAAAATGTCTGAAAATGTCTTCCAGTTGCTCCTCACTCTGAACACCGCCGACGGCTTTTGATTCGTCTACGCGGTTCTTGCAACCGCGGTTCACAGCTGGCGAGCGGCTCGCGCCCGTGATAAGCGGACGAACTTTGCGGCCAGGCGAAGGCTCAGGCGCATGCCCCCAGCAACAGCATTGCCACTATGATGACCGCGGCGATTTCCCAGAGTGCAGCTTTGATATCACGCCAGCACTGTTCCCAAAAATTCGTCTTGTACATCCTTTTCCACCATGTGTTCGTTTGCTGCGGCTCTCCAAGGCAACTGAGCAACGCTTATGCCATCCAGGAAAGTCTTTGAGAGCACGACATTCAGCGCGGACGCAATGTTTACCTCGGCCAGCATTGGCGTATATTAATCCGTCAGGCGCCAAATCCGGCAGCTTTCACCAGTGACTGCATGGAGTGATGTTGAAATTCCTGAGAAAGCGACTGGACAAAACCTCGCTCATCATCGCCAAGACCCGATAGCCCGCCTGCGCGGATAGCTATTTGTCGGAGCTCGGCCACAATGTGCAATTAAATCCGCTGAGGGTACAGGCAGTGAAGCGAAAGAGCTTTGATAGAGCAGCTCGGGTACTTGCGGGGTTGTCATTGGAGTCGTCTACGGATATTTGATACCCAAGACTGAACCCGTTACCCTTTTCGGTACGATCTCAGCCCTTCTTTTCCGCCGCCGCGATCTGGCCATCCAAGTAAGGCAAGATAATCTCGCGAGTCATGTTCTGGTCTTTCTGCTCTGTTAACGTCACATCCCGTAAAAAGTTTCTCAGGTACTCACAAGCAGCAAGCAAACTTTCGCCGCTTTCATGCAGTGCACAGAAAACAATCTTGTTGTCGACGCCGTTGCACGTGCAAATGATTGGCCCGCTTGCCTGGACCATACGAGCTGTATTGATATTATTTTCAGGTATCAAGGCTGTCCAGGATGGATTGACCGCCCTATTCCGCACGGCCGTCCATCTGTTAGACTTCATCTATGCCTGCATCTGGCTCCGGTGTCTTGAGCTTCGGTCTCGTAGCCATCCCCGTCAAGATCCACACGGCCATAAGCGATCGATCGGGTTTCCTTCAATCTGCTGCACAAAAAGTGCGGCAGCCGGCTGCGCAATCGGATCTTCTGTCCGGCCTGCAACGAAACGGTGGAACGCCAACCTAGTCAGAGGATTCGAGTACAGCAAAGGGGAATACGCGCGATTTACGGACGCTGAATTGGAAGCGATAGAGGCGGAAGCGAACCGGAGTATCGACCTAAAGGAATTCGTCCCCCTGTTGAAAGTCGATCCCATCTACTTTGAAAGCAGCTACTACCTCGGCCCCGATGAAGGCGGCGAAAAGCCTTATCGATTGTTAGCTGAAGCATTGGCCAAGACCCAACGAGCGGCGGTGGCCGAGCTGGTGAGCCGAGGTAAGGAACAGATCGTCATCATTCGGCCGTCTCTCGGCGGTCTCCTGATGCATGGGATCTACTACCAGAACGAAATAAGGGACGTTACCCAAATTCCCCGGGCAGAATCGCAGCGAATAACGCAAGAGGAGCTAAAGCTTGCGCAAGGGTTAATTGAACGAATGTCCGATGGTGCTTTCGAGCCGGAGAAATATCAGGATGAGTACCGCCTAAGAGTCTTGGCGATG
>DASQUN010000103.1:0-2208 GCA_035641275.1 Candidatus Udaeobacter sp.
GAGCGCCGGAGAGTTTCCGAGGCGAGCCGCGTCTTTGAACCAGGATCAGGTCGCGTCGATGTCAGCATTGTCATTCCGTTGAAGAACGAGGAAGACAACGTGGCGCAGCTTTGCACAGAGTTGCGGGCGGTGATCGATCGCGAGACTGCAACGTACGAGGTTCTGTTCATCAATGACGGTAGCGGTGATGCCACCGCGCAGTGCCTTGCGAGGGAGATTGGAAACGATCCGCGTTTTACGGTGGTGGAGCTTGCGCGATCCTTCGGCCAATCGGCCGCGCTCTCCGCCGGGTTCCATATGGCACGCGGAAAGATCATCGTGCCGATGGATGGCGACCTGCAGAACGATCCCCACGACATCCCGAAGCTGATTGCGCAACTCGACGAACCGCCCGGGTACGATGTTGTGAGCGGCTGGCGGAAGCATCGGCAGGACAAATGGTTCAGCCGGCGGCTTCCGTCGCTAATCGCGAATGCCCTCGTTCGGCGCCTGACTTGGTGCGACGAAATCCATGATTTTGGGTGCATGATCAAGGCCTACCGCCGCGAAGCGCTCGCCGACATCCATCTCTACGGCGAGATGCACCGTTTCCTGCCGGCATTGTGCCGGTGGCGGGGCGCCAGGCTTTCGGAGCTCGTGGTAAACCATCGACCGCGCGTGGCGGGAACGAGCAATTATGGCCTCAAACGGACCGTCAAAGTTTTATTCGATCTGCTGACCGTCAAGTTCCTCGGCGATTATCTGACAAAACCTCTCTATTTCTTCGGCAAGCTCGCCCTGCTGACGACGCTGGTTTCCTTCTCGTCTGTGGGAGTAGCGATCCTGCAGAAGTTTGGCTATCTGACGGAGCACGGTGCGCCGATCATGCTTAACAACAACATCTTCATTCTGTTCGCGCTGATGATGTTTATCACGACCGGCATGTTGATGATGGCCGGCGTGATCTCCGAACTGCTGGTCCGGATTTACCACGAAAGCCAGAACCGCGCCCCATACAAGATCCGTCAAATCTTTCGGAGCGAGAACCCTCAAGTTTGAACTCGAGATCTCCCGGTTCTGTGAAAAGCTGGTGCTGGAGCGCGGAAGCGTCACCTGCTGCACTCACATAGCTTTTCGACAGAGTCGGATCCTCTTTAGTTTGAGTCGCGGCGCAGTATGACTACTCCCCCAGTGACTAATCACCGACGTTCAACAAAAAAGGCGCTGCGGTTAATCAGAAGATTTGCCATTCCTTGCGTGTCATTACTTATCGCCTTTATCTGGTCGGCTCAGTTCATCGTAAGTGTCCTACTCGTAGTGTTTGCTCACGGTTTAGCGTTTTATTTAAAACGGACCTGGCCAATCGTGGACTACCCGATGTACAGCGGCTCCCACTTTGAGGGAGACGAGATTCCTCGTATGGCCGTAGCGGGAATCCGCGATAACGGGGAGGAGATCGATATTCAGCCGGAAGATATCGGCGGTGGCTACTGGCATTTTCAAGTATTCGCGAGAGCGGTGACGCGCGCCGACGAAGACGTTATCCGGGACATAGTCCGAACATATGAAGCCCGCCATAATCTGCGCCTGACGGCGCTTCGCGTGGAAAATCGACCGTTGCTATGGAAGAGCGGCCAAGTAGAAGCGGCCCCAATCAAGATTTTACGGACCTATTCATTGAACACTCTGCGGCATAACTCAACCAGCCCATGACACGTCGCCACGCCCAACTCATCCTGCTAGTCTGCGCAGTTGCCTGGATTCTGTTTAGCACCCTTATTGCTCCCGGAATCGTCCAGAGCGCGTATGAAGGCAGGAGTCACGAAATCCTTAACCGGTTAATCAGCGGCCAGGCGGCGCACCCGGTTGAGTTTTATTTGAGAAAATGGAGCAATGTAAGTTGGACGGCATTGATTGGTGCGATGGCAGTGCTCGTACCGGTGGTTTTCTTTATGCCGAGCCAGCTCTCAAAAGCTTGGAAAAGGTATTGGTTTCGGCCCACCCCTCTTCTTTATCTGGCCCTGCTTCGGATCATTGCTGTCGGGACTCAACTCATGATGCTGTTAGTGGAAGGTGGATACGGCCCCCCACAACTTGCAAGGCTCGCGTCGCTCCCCAATTCGATGTACCAGCCATTACCTGCCCTGCAATTGTTCCTTTTGCCGTTTGGGCTGGATGCTCGGCCATCATTTTGGCTTTTGACGGCGGTTTACTGGGTGACAGCAGCGG
>DASQUN010000104.1:0-4242 GCA_035641275.1 Candidatus Udaeobacter sp.
AGCTGCTTACCGCATTCACTTGCCGTTCCAGCCACGGAATGGGCGTGGACGATATCGTTGCTGATGAATTTTTGCGCGGCCTCCCAATCGCGTTTACCGACAGCCGCGGCGAGCGCGTCCTGATCGACCTTTCCTCCGCCCAGGCGGATGTTCTCCGCGTGGTGCGTGTTGCGGAAGACATAAGCCAAAAACATTTTGTTTGCCTCGATCGCTTCGCGGCGATTTTCTGAAACGGATGCTGTGACAAATCCGGCGACATCCGTGTCGGCCAAGGACTTCCCGACCTTCTCAGCGCCTTTCTTGATCTCGCCAACGCATTGAGCGATGTAGGCCGGTGCGCAACCGGCCGAGAGCAACACACCGTCACCCATCTCCCCGCCGAGCTGCAGCATGCGGGGCCGCACCGCGGTCAAATACATTTTGATCGGCGTCGATGGCACAAAGCCCATCTTGGCGCCATTGATCCGGAAAATCTCACCATGAAAGTTGACGGTTTCTCCGCTCAAAAAACGCCGCAAAATGTCGACATATTCGCGCATTGTTCGCAGCGGTCGCGGAGATTCTATGCCCGCCTCTTTGAGCGCTGCAGCATTGCCCGTGCCCGGGCTGGCGATGACGCGGCCAGGCGCGAATTCTTCCATCGTTGCAATCGACATCGCGGAAATAATCGGGTGCCGCGAGTAGGGGCTCATGGGAGCCGGGGCGACTTTAATCCTTTGAGTGTTGGCCAGAAGCGCCATGGAAGTCGTCAGAGAGTCTCGATAGCAGAGATGATCCGACATCCAGATCGATTCCATGCCGGTCTCATCGGCCAGCCTGGCAAGCTCGATCATATCATGGATAGAATAGAAGCCATCAAAGCACAGCCCTACGCGCATGACGTTTCTCCCTAGAAACCGTTTTGCAGGATAGACGGCAATTCTCTGGTATCGACCTCCCCGAGTCCCATCTTCGCGAGGGTCAGTCCGTCGCGTCGATACTCCGTGCGACTGACCACCGAGGCAAGCCTGATGAGGGCGTCCATGACAGGTGTTTTTACGCCGAGCCAGCCGCCGATCTCGGCCATAGGCACGAGGCCGTAACCTACATCCTCTTTGAGATAGCGATGATCCAGCGTGGCGGGCGCTTTGATCGTTCGGTTGGGCGCGCTCTCGTGAATGGCTCGATAAACCGAGCCGCTGTCCCGCGCTTCCTGCGACGTCAGGCCCGCCTGATGAAAGATATCAACGAACCGCAGCGCCGTCAGCCCCAAACGGCTGACGATCTCTAGTCGCTCACGATCGATTTCCTCAATCCAAGCTGCGATCGCCGGCGTGATCCCGTCCCGATAGTAGTAAAAATCTCCAGCCGTCTCTTCTATCCAACCTGCATTCCCGAGCATACCAGCGGGATGCATGATTGCATTGATATTCGAGAGGCCCGTTTCCAGCACATTTTCGGCAGGAACAACGCTGGGGAAAACCTCGTGAATCTCCTTCACCAGACGGCTGGTATTGTTTCCAGGAAACGCCGCGCAGCGGAGGTGCGTGGTTCTGCGGTATATTTCCACGTGCGCCGGGCCGGTCATCCGGCAAATGTAAGTCAACGTGACGGTCTCACACAGATCAATGTTGGTCTTGCTACCGGCGCTGCGAAGCGCATTGGCAAAGTGCAGCGAACCGCCCGTATGTCCTGGGTTGAGCAGAATGCGCTGGCCGTCATGAAGATCGGGCGCCAGCGTCTTGGCCAGATATTCATGGGCGACGGCAGGCGCCGCGATGATGATCAACTCGGCGCCATCGATCACCGGGCGAAGCTCAGCACTGATCAACGCGGGGGCGGCAAACTTCTCCTGACCCTGTTCGACGACTTCGATCCCACCGCGTTTGGAAATGGGTAGCAGCGTGTTTTCGGAGCGGGAAAACAGCCGGACTTCGTAGTCCCGCAGCGTGAGATCAGCCGCCGTCGCGCAGCCGCCGTTGCCGGCACCAAGAATTGCAATTTTTCGGATCGACATGAAACGTGTCAGGCGTCGAGACGATAGTACTTCAGCTTGTCTTCGTCCAATTCGATGCCTAACCCTGGCTTCGAAGAGACCAGGATATCTCCATCACGGAAGTCGAACGCCTCCTGAACGATATCGTCTTGATAGTACACTCCGGCGATGCCTTTCTGCCGTTTCTCTTTGGGCGCGGAAACGGGAACGACACAGCCCAGGGTCACGATTCCTGTCGAGGCCGCGAGATGAATGTTGGCCGCGTTGCCCACGCCGGTCTCGACAGAACCGTTCACGTTGCATGGCAACCCGGCCGTCTCCGCCACGACGGCGACTTTTTTAGCCTTGAACATACCGCCGGGTTTGGTCGTGTAGAGCGAGATGATATCCGCCGCCTTCTTATCGACTATTTCCAGAACATCCTGCGCTGTCCATGCACTCTCGTCGGCCATGATCGGCGTGTCGACCCGTTTTGCGACTTCCGCCATCCGGTCGATGCCTTCCACGGGCTGCTCCATATATAAGAGATCATACTCTTCCATCGCCTTGATTACCTGAATGGCCATTTTAGGGGTCGGATAGCCTTGATTCGCATCGACGCAGATCTTCATGTCGGGTCCAAGCGCTTTGCGCATTCGTCGAACCAATTCCAGGTCCCGTTTGGCGTCCACGCCGCCTTTAAGCTTGATGGTTTTGATTCCCTCGGACTTGGCTTCGAGCGCCTCCTCGACGGCTTGGGCGATGTCCATTAGACCCAGACTGTGAGCGACAGGGATCCGCTCCCGGAAGCAGCCGCCGAGCAACTGATAGGCCGGCGCATTCATCGCCTTACCGACGACATCATAGAGCGCCATGTCGATCGACGCTTTCGCGTAGGGATAGCCTTTGACGCTCTTGTCCATAAGGGAATGTAACGCTTCGATCCGCCGCGGGTCTTGATCCTTTAATGCTGGCGCAAGAATGTCCCTGATGATGTGTTCCGTGGTTTTCGGAGTCTCGCCGAAATATTTCCCATGATCTCCCCCCCAGTCTTTCAGCACCGGCGCCTCGCCAAGGCCTACGAGCCCCTCGTCGGTGTGCAATTTGATGATGACGTAAACGCCGATCGGGGTCGTAAGGCTCGCCCATTGATGCGCCCGGCGGGTCGGCAAACGAATGGGGATGGTTTCGATTCCGGTGATCTTCATTGAAGCTCAACCGAGGCGCATAAGTTTATCGGTGGGTGTGTAATCGGAGAGCAGCTCGCAGCCCGTCTTGGTCACGCAGAGCATGTCTTTGTTTTGTAGACCCATACGCTGTGGAATATAAACCAAAGGTTCAATCGCCGCCACCATTCCTTCTTCCAAGGTTTCATCGCCATAGCGTCCCATGTAAGGTTCTTCGTGCAGAAACAACCCTATGCCGTGACCTACGAAACTGATGGGCTCGAAACCGAGCTCGGCGAATTTTTTCAAGAACGTCTGGTAAATCTGTTTACATCGCGCCCCGGGTTTAATCATGCCCATGACCAGGTACTTGCACTCAATCAAGTTCGACCAAATCTGCTCTTGTTCCGACGTTGGCTTTCCCACCACCGCCGTGCGACAAATGCCGGCCAGGTACCCGCTCTTCTGGCCAAAAATCTCCATGCGGATGACATCGCCTTCTTGTAGCTTGCGCTCTGTGGGGCCGACATTTGGAAACTGGCTGCGCTCGCCCGACGCGATAATCATCAATTTGTAATTTTCCGCGCCGCCGGCAAACAGACGGCTCAATAAAATTCCCGCCAGATCCATTTCGGTCATGCCGATGCGCGCCGATTGTAACGCATCGCCGATCGCTTTGTCGGTGAGCTTACTTATAGAGCGAAGCAGTGTCAGCTCGTTGGCCGTCTTGACCTGCCGAGCCTTGTGGAAAATAGCATCGGCGGGGACCCACTCTACCTTGGGCACAATCTTTTGTAACCTCGCGAAATCCTTCACCGGCAGAAATGCCATCTCGATGCCGATCTTGGCACGGTCGAGTTTTAAATCCTTGAGAGCCTCACCGAGTCCGTCCATGGGATCGTCCATAAATTCCCGGTAGATCCGCAGATCGTCAATCCCCGCATGCGCCTTAACTGTGGCGGCTTCCATATCGATGGCCACCATAGAGATCTTTCCATCGGCCGTCACGATGCAGATGGCATGACGCCAGCGCATCAAAGACTGCGACGGCACGACAAAACCGGAAACGTAAGTTACGTTCTCTGGAGAGACGGCGATGACAGCGTCCAAGCCTTCGGCGCT
>DASQUN010000105.1:0-2839 GCA_035641275.1 Candidatus Udaeobacter sp.
CCGGCAAATATGCGCTTTGCATCGCAGAAAACCAGGAAGCGAGCCCGTGGGAGCCGCTGCATGTAGAGCGCGGTTTCGGCGCGAATGCGAGCACCGTCACCGCCATCAGCGCCGACGGATCGGTAAGAGCCTCGGATCTGGACAGCACGAAGGCTGAAGGCGTCCTGACTAATTTTGCCCAAAGGATGGAAGGTCCATCAGGGCCGGAAGCGATCATGGTCGTTTGCCCCGAACATGCACGGATCATCGCCGGCGATGGCTTCAGCAAACAGGACGTGAAGAAGTTTGTTTGGGAACGGGCGGCTTATCGTATGAAGGACTTGCCCGAAGAGACTTTTAACCAGAGAGTGAAGCGTCGGCCGGACTTAAAGTTGACGCGGACGAGTGTGATTCCAGTTACCGATAAACCGGAAGACATCCTTGTCGTCGTGGCCGGCGGAGACGGCTCTCAGTCGCAGTACATCCACGTCTGGGGGCAGAGCACGCCCGAGGGTGGGTCGACGCGGTCGGTGACGAAAGCCGTTCAAGGTTAGATCGTCGTCGGTTCGAACTTTTCGACCGATCGATGGCCTGGCGTTCGGCAACAATCGAGTGTCGCGGATCAGGCTCGGATGAGCCCTATGCGAATGGCGTAGCGGACCAGTCCTGCGGTCTCATGTATGGAAAGTTTATCCATGAGGCTCGCCCGATGAGACTCTGCGGTCTTGACACTGATTCCTAAAAGGGCGGCGACCTCTTTCGTGGTCTTTCCCTCGGCGACAAGTTGCAAAACCTGCCGTTGTCGCGATGTCAAAGGGGGTTCCGGAAAAGTGGTCTTGCCGAGGTAAGCTTCTACGATGGCTCCGGAGGCGCCGGGGCTCAAGTAAGTCGTTCCCTCAAACACTTGGGAGATCGCGACAACCAAGTCAGATGCTGCCTGGGTTTTTAAAACGTATCCCTTGAGGCCGGCCTTGAGCGCCTCAATTACGTATCGATCCTCCGTGTGCATGGTGAGAAGAATCGTTTTAGTCTTACGGGAGACCTTGTTGATTTCGCGAGCCGCGTCGATACCGTTCAAAAGCGGCATAACCAGGTCAACTACAGCCACATCGGGGCGAAGCTGCCGGGCCAGCCGGATCGCATCGCGGCCATCGGCAGCCTCGCCAACGACATCGACGCCTTCCCGTTCGAGAAGAGTTTTCAAGCCCTGGCGCATCATCAGGTGATCGTCTACGAGCAGGACTCGAATTCGCATCTCTATTTCTCCAGGGGAATGCTGATATGCATTTGAGTTCCGCGCCCCCGTTTCGAATCGATCTGCAGCGTTCCTCCTAGGACGTCGATTCTTTGCTGAATCCCAACAAGGCCCAGCCCCCGGTGCTTCCTCCCAGTCTTGACCGCAGACGCGTTGAAGCCGACGCCGTCATCGATGATCGAGCAACGGATCATCCGAGCTCTTTGCTGGACACGGACATCGACGCGGGTCGCGCGAGCGTGTTTGCTGGCGTTGGTCAGAGCTTCCTGAACAATTCGGTAGAGGCCGGTTTCAACTGAAGATGGGAGGCGGCCATTATTGGAGCCCTTTACAGTAATCTCAAGCCTGGATCGCTTCGAAATTCCCTCGGCCAGAAATTCCAACGCTGGTAGGAGTCCATAGTCGTCGAGTATGGTCGGGCGAAGCTCGTGAGAGAGCTGGCGAAGGTGCCCTGCGATTTGTTCTAGAAGATCTCTCACCGCTTGTAGTCGTTCACGAAACGGAGGGGGGAGATCGCGACGAATCTCATCCAGGGCAAGGTATGTACATGCGAGAAATTGCCCGGTCTCTTCATGGATAGAGTGGGCAATCCGTTTGGCTTCTTGCTCCAGTCTTTCGTTCAGCTGCCGGAGCGCGCTATTGGCGTCGCGGACGGCGCGGTGAGTCATCTCGAACGGCGCAAGGCTTTCGACAAAAAAACTCTCCGTGCCTTTGAGCAGTCGAGCCCACGCTTCGGGCTTGCGCGGAACGGGTAAAAGCTTCACAATCGCTTTGTGATAAAGGACGGCCATTTCCAATACGCCAAGTCGGCCATCGAGAGCCTTTCGCCCAAGCTTGTAGGCTCGGTGTAAGATAGCTTCCCTTGGATTCGCAAGATGCTCCTGCAATGCTGACGCATATTGTCTCTCGAAGTCATGCAAGGGAGCTTTCATAGTCAAGTTCCCACGTAGCGCGCGACCAATACCAGGGCGTCATCGCTGTTTTTCGAGTAGTTGGACATAATATTGGCGGCAATTTCTTTCGGCGATTCATGCAAGCTGACTTCTTCGTCAAAGCCGCTACGGATGCCATCCGTCGCGAAGACCAGCGTATCTCCCGGCATAATAGGAGTGACGGAAGCATCCAGTAGCGGCAATGGACCGCCTAGCACGCCCGGGCGACTTAACAGGAATTCCTTCCGGGGGTTGCTATCAGGGTGCGCTCGCATCATCACCCCTTCAACGTTGCCCACGCCCATCCAAGTCATGGTCGAGTCAGGAGCGTGAATCAGCGCCATACTCATCACGACGCCGCGGCTTTGCCGGAGGGCTTCGTGCGTCCGCCTAAAAAGCGAAATAACGCTATCCCGAGCATTGGCCTCGAGTGCATCAACGGCGATTTTTGCCGCAGCCGCAGCTTTGTCACCATGGCCGAGCCCATCCATGACCACTACTAAGACGCTGGTCTCGAAAGGCTTCACCAAGTAGCAGTCGCCGGATTGTCTTTGTCCTGGCAGCGTTAGCTGCGCAACATCCCACTCAATAAGTGAATCCGCCATCGACCGATTCCATTCATTTCCATTTCTTAACGGTTACGATGGTCCCGGAACCAACTTCAGAGGTGATT
>DASQUN010000106.1:0-13274 GCA_035641275.1 Candidatus Udaeobacter sp.
ACAGCGACTTTTTGACCGGGCAGTTATTGGTCGTGGAGGGTGGCGGAATCATGCACTGAGTCTCACTCGCCGCCTTTCGCCGGTCGCTGGTTCAACTCCTTGTCAATGCGGCACTTGGCCAGCTGTACGCGTCTTGGCTCAGCCATTCGCTACGAACCCGCCGCTTGAAGGTTGCCTCAAGGCACAGGCGATTGCCATCGGCCAGAAGGCTTACCGTTCGAGACGATTGCTTCACATTGAATAATCCGGCTCAAGAAGATGTTCCGGTGACACCATAGACGTGACCGCATTGGTTGCAGAAGATAATGTTGAAGGGTGCGAGAATGAACTGCTTGCCACGGGATGATCCGCTGCCGCCTTTGCGGGACACGATGTGATCAACACCGACGACCGAACAACGAGGACATTTGGGTTCCGGTTCGATCTTGCCTTTAAATTCGTGTGAAAATTGGAATCCCTGGTTTACATTGCTACCAAATTGATTTTGTTGATCCTGTTCCTCCTCCGTCTCTTCGTCGAAGGGCCGGGTCACTTCATCATAGGCGGTTTTTTTTCCGACATCTGAGAGGATCTCGTAAGCCTCCAAAATCTGCTTGAACTTTTGTGCCGCCTCGTCGTCATCCGGATTACGGTCGGGATGGTAACGGAATACCATCTTCCGATACGCTCGTTTAATCTCGTTCGAATCGGCGTTGCGCTGAATGCCCAAGAGCGAATAATAATCGATGGTAGTATCCACTTATTTGGCCTTTGGTGGGGCGGGTCACAACGCTGGCGGCGCAGCACTGAGTAGCTAACCGACTTTTCGGCGCCGGTAAGCGTAGCCGTCAGCAGCCTTCGGTTTTCCGCGTTGCTTGTACATAGTGACGCATAAGTCGTAGATGGCTGATCCGGTACGATCATCAACAATCCATTCACCCTCAGCCGTCTGGTATTCAACCCGAAGCACCAGCTCTTGCGACGGCAAATCATTGTTCGAAATAGCGATGAGCCGGCATTGGTTCTTGTCAAGATAACCGCCAATGGCCCTAAAGATCTGAACCATGCTGACGAAATCCTTTGGCGGCGAAACCTTGCCGCGCTTTCCCCGTCCTGCACGATCGATCTCTTCGATATCTTCTCGAGTATAATGCAATGTCACTGGGGTCTCGGAGGGCGGTTCCTGATACCCACAGGTAACGATGTATACATGACCATCGGGCTTTAGCTCGAAGGTCTTCAGCCCGCGTGCCTCCAAATCTTGACCGATACAGCGAAGTGTCTTGGAATATGAATTCTTCACAATGCGGCCTAAGGCGTCGGACAGACTTGACCCGTCTTGACGGTGAATTGCGGATCTATAACGGAGAATTCTATGTGCAGCGGCTGAAAAAATCAATGAATTTCTTTGACATCGTTATGGCCTAACTGCGTGATACGGCGGATAATTTGGCGAACAATAACGCAATCGCGACTAAGTTAGGTCACTTCTTGGCACAGCGGGGAGCGGGTCCATTACGCCGATCATGCTGTCCCTAGTAATCAGTCGGGCGAGCTCGGCCTCGGTTAATTTCTCTGTGGCCTTCGGCCTCACCGGTAAGATGAGATAGCGAATGTCCGCCGTGCTGTCGTGCACCCGGACCTCGACATCGTCGGGAAGATGTAGACCGAATTCACGCATAACTCCCCGTGGATCGTTCACCGCCCGTGAGCGATAGTTGAAACTCTTGTACCAATCGGGGGGACGACCCAGTATTGGCCGGGGGTAGCAAGAGCAAAGCGTGCAAACGACCATGTGCCGCACCTTCTCGGTATTTTCCAGCACGACAAATTCGTTGATGCTCGTGGCGTCCATGCCCATTTCGGCACAGGCCGCTTTAGGATCAGCAATTAAGCGCGATTTGAAGCTCGGATCGACCCAGGCACGCGCGACGAGTCTGGCACCGTTAGCGGGCGAGCGTGCTTCCTGGTATTCGATCTGACAGCGAATATCGTGTTCTGTAATAACACCCTTTTCGAGCAGCAGATCGCGGATCGCATAGATCCGCTTGGCGTAATGGCTCAGTTCGTGTTTTGGATGCTCATGCCCGTGATCCTGAGCATCCTGGGCGGAAGTATGGCTGTCACTCATTGATTGAATGGTCCTCCTCAGGCGGCGGGATCTAACCAGTGCTCATAAATATCAACCAACACCTTGTCTTTCGGAGCTTGAGCCGTTCCCCAAATATCCTTCGGATTGAAAGCGACGAGATACAGTCGCCGCTTGGGCAGTCCATCGCCGCCGTGGGCGAGCGATTCGGGATTGAGGAATTCGCCGTGGATGCGTTCGATCCAACCCGTCTTGCCACGAATATACCACGGGGTACGGATGTGCCCAGGGCGATCCTCCATCCGCACCCGCACTCTATCGCCGGGCTCGAAGCCGCCAACCCTTGGGTTCATGGTTCCCCCCACTGCTTTTCGAACTCGAGCTGTTTTCGGTCGATTTCTTCTCGAGTGAGTATTTTTTTCTCGATGAGAATGGCCTCGAGGCTCGCGATCCAGCGCTCGTAGTAGGTCATGGATTTATAGGCTTCCGAATCCATCTCCTCGCGCGCCCGACGCATCTCATCCGTGCGCTTGACGCCCCGTGCGCCAAGCGCCTGATTCACGGCATCTGCCAAAATTTCCCAATCCGAGAGCGCATGCTCGGTCTGATCAATAGGCCCCGCTGGATCGCCTCCGATATCGTGATGTCCCTTCGGCACAGCTGTGTCTCCTCCATTACGCCTTGAGTCGGTCGGCGAGAGCTTTGTGCTCTTCCTTGATGCCGGCCGGCAGGCGGTCGCCGAACTTCTCGAAATACTCCCCTTGGCTCTTGAGATTGCTTCTCCAGCCTTCGCGATCGACCGCGACCAACTGGTTTAGATCGGCCTTGGAAATCTTAAGTCCGTCGCTGTTCAAGCTCGCGGCTTTGGGAACATAACCGATCGCCGTCTCTTCCGCCTCTCCAGCCCCCTCGGACCGTTCGATGACCCAGCGCAAAACCCTCAAGTTTTCGCCAAAGCCCGGCCACGAAAAATTACCCTGCTCATTGCGCTGGAACCAATTCACGCGAAAGATCTTCGGCGGATTCGTCGCACGTCTGCCCATGGACAACCAATGAGCCCAATAATCCCCCATGTTGTATCCACAAAAGGGCAGCATCGCCATCGGATCGCGGCGCACCACGCCCACGGCGCCGGTCGCCGCCGCCGTAGTTTCCGAGGCGAGCGTGGCGCCGAGAAAGCTTCCGTGTTGCCAATTAAACGATTGGTAGACCAACGGCACGAGCTTCTGGCGACGGGACCCGAAGAGAATCGCACTGATCGGCACCCCCTGCGGTTTTTCCCATTCGGCAGAATAGCTCGGGCATTGCTTGATCGATACCGTGAAGCGGGAATTGGGATGGGCCGCCGGGCGGCCGGACTTGGCTTCCCACGGCTTACCACGCCAATCTTGAGCGTTGGCGGGGACGGGGTCGTCATGTCCCTCCCACCAAACAGTGCCGTCCGACCTGAGCGCGACGTTGGTGAAGATCGTATCTTTCTTGATCATGGCCATGGCATTGGAATTGGTTTTTGAACCCGTCCCCGGAGCGACGCCGAAAAAGCCCGACTCGGGGTTGATCGCCCACAGTCTGCCGTCCGGCCCCACGCGCAACCACGAAATATCATCGCCGATGGTATGAATTTTCCAACCCTTCATGTTCGCCGGCGGCAGGAGCATCGCGAGGTTGGTTTTGCCGCAGGCACTGGGAAACGCGCCGCAGATGTAATGGATTTCCCCATCCGGGCTCTCGACACCGACGATCAGCATGTGCTCCGCCAGCCAGCCCTCTTTTTGTCCCAACTTGCTGGCAATGCGCAACGCCAAGCATTTTTTCGCCAGCAGCGCGTTACCGCCGTAGCCCGAGCCGACGCTCCATATCGTGTTGTCTTGGGGATAATGACAAATAAAGCGCCGTTCCATATCGAGGTCGGCCTTGGAATGGAGACAGCGAGTGAAGTCGTCGGAGTCGCCGAGATGATCGAGCGCGACCGTTCCCATGCGTGTCATGATCCGCATATTGAGCACCACGTACACGCTGTCCGTGACCTGAATCCCGACTTTGCTGAACGGAGATCCTTTAGGCCCCATGAGAAACGGAATGACATAGAGGGTCCGGCCCCGCATCGAACCCGCGAAGATTTTTGACAAACGATCGTAAGATTCCGCCGGAGCCATCCAGTTGTTGTTGGGTCCTGCGTCCTCCTTCTCGTCGGTGCAAACAAACGTCAGATTTTCCGTGCGTGCTACGTCGTTGAGTGCACTCCGGTGTAAGTAGCAACCGGGCAACTTCTTTTGGTTCAGCGGAATCAGATCGCCGTTTTCCACCGCCGTTTGCGTTAAGCGCTCCCGTTCGTGCTCAGAACCATCGCACCAGAAAACGTCATCGGGCTGGCACATCGCCGCCATTTGGTCGACCCATTTCTGAACGAAAGTATTTGAGGGAACCGTTCCGGTGGTATTAATCATGACCTCTGTATTCCCTTTCCCGACATACTGATAGTCTCGATTCTTGCCAAGGGGCCAAACTCATCAGAGCTTCCTCTCAAGGCCAAAGGCCTCCCCCATGCTAGATGTGGACGGGCCACTCACGCTACTATCAGAAAGTATCTGATCACGCGCGCCGATGTCAATAAAGGCTCGGGCACGTTGCGGTCTTTGGCGCTTACAGATGGAAGATCCGAAAAAGCCGCCACCGCCCGCCCGGCGTTTCCTCATTCCACTCGACCAAGGCGGCGAGCTCTCCACGCGGATCCAAAATACGCAGCCATTTCTCCCGCTCAACAGGCTGGCCTATTTGCCCCAACCGTTCCTGCTGTCCCAGTCGCAGACGCGTTATCCACCGGTCTTCCCAGGTGATCCCCCGCAGATGGCTCAAGGCGGACGGGATCGAAACAAGCGGCGCTTTTTGCTCTAAGTTTAGCCGTGCAAGCTGGTCGGGCGCGATTGCTTTCTCAACGGTGAGGTGACCACAGGCTAATCTGCGGAGGTATCTTAGATGCGCGCCGCAACCGAGGAAGCTTCCCATATCCGCCGCCAACGTCCGGACGTACGTTCCGCGCGAGCACGTAACATCGAACTCGATTTGAGCGCCGTCCAACTTTCTGAGCACGAGCGCTTCGATCCGGATGGAACGCGGCTCGCGCGGAACGTCCTTGCCTTGGCGCGCCAACCGATACAAACGGACGCCCGCTCTCTTCAACGCCGAAAACATCGGCGGGATTTGCTGCAGGAGACCGGTGAATTCTTGCTCCAGAGCTTGGAGTTCGTTGTCTCCTATCGGCGGCACCGGCCTCACGTCCACAACGTTTCCCGTTGAATCTTGCGAGTCGGTCGCAATCCCCAAAACCATGACTCCCCGGTAACTTTTCGCCGCACCGAGAAAAACTTGGGCAATCTTAGTACCCTCATTTACGCCCAGGAGAAGCAAACCCGAAGCGAAAGGATCCAATGAGCCGAGATGTCCCACCTTTTTCGCTTCCAGCACGGTCTTGACCCGTTGCACCAAGTGGGCCGAGGAGGGACCTTCCGGCTTGTCAATCAAAAGAATACCACTTTGATTCATGGGGTTTGGCCGAGCCGAACGGGAGAAGGATGATTGGATATCGACGCGGCGCCGGCGCCGAAAAATACCGATTATTCTCTTGCCCGCTTGAAAAGATCCTCGATCCGCTGCGCTTCGTCTTGAGTCTCGTCGTATAAGAACTCGATGGTCGGGACGAACCGAAGATTGAGTTGCTTGCTGACTTTTGAACGGATGAAGCCGGTGGCGCTCTTTAGACCCGCCAACACTTCTTTTCGACTCTCTTGCCGGCCAAGTAAACTGAAATAAATCTGCGCGTGCCTCAGGTCCTTGCTCACCTTGACTCCGGTCAATGTCACAGCGCCGATGCGCGGATCTCGAATTTCTTTTCTGAGCAGTTCCGAGATCACTTCGAGAAGCAAGTCTCCGACACGATCGGAACGTCGATAGTCCATAAACGATCCCGCTTAATGCAAATCAGCAATGTAAAATTTCCACGGCCGCGTCCCCCACTTCGGCCAAGCCGAGTCCATCGACAAACTCGACAACTTTTTGAAGCGTCGCCTCGACGACGATCCGGCTAGTTCCCACGACTCCGAAACCCAGGACCGTGCTTTGCCACAGCTCCTGATCGCCGCACTCGGCTACCGAGATGTTGAACTGGTTGGAGACGCGGGCCTGAATTCGTTTGAGGACCCCGCGCTTGCCCTTGAGCGAATGATTCTCAGGTAGCACGAGGTGCAACTTCAGCACCCCCACAACCATGGAAGCTACGGGTGGTTGGAAATTGTTTCGACCTATCGGTTATCTCCTGCGGTCGCGCGTGACGCTTCACGCCCGCTCGGATTGGGGTTGATGCGTCTGACCATGGGTACTCGTTCATAGGCTTCAATAACATCGCCTTGTTTAATGTCCTGAAATCCTTCGATGGCGAGACCGCATTCGTAGCCGCTGGTCACTTCTCGAACGTCGTCTTTGAATCGTTTGAGGCTCGCCAGCTTCCCCTCATGAACCACCACCTGATCGCGCAAGAGCCGAATGAGACTGCCCCGCTGGATTTTGCCTTCCGTCACATAGCAGCCGGCAATGGTGCCGACGCCCTGAATATTGAAAGTCTGGCGCACTTCCACTCGTCCCTGGGTTTGTTCACGGAACGTCGGTTCGAGCATACCTTCCATGGCCGCCCTGAGATCGGCCACAGCCTCATAGATAATCGTGTAGAGACGAACATCGACGCCTTCCTTCGCCGCCAAGGCAGCGCCTTTGGATTCTGGACGCACGTTGAAGCCGAGGACGATAGCGTTGGAAGCTGCGGCGAGGAGAATGTCGCTTTCGGTAATACCTCCCACCGAGCCATGAATCACGCGCAGCTTGACTTCGTCCGTGGACAGCCGGCTCAGCGCCTCCGTCAAAGCCTCGACGGACCCCTGAACGTCAGCCTTGAGAACGACGCGCAGCTCCTTTACATCGCCCGTCTTGATTTGATCATAGAGTTCCTCGAGCGAGATCTTGCTTGTCTTAACCAGTTCACTCTCTCGCTGTTTGACTTGACGAAATTCCGCCACCTGCCGGGCCTTGGCTTCGTCATCGACAGCTACAAACGAATCTCCTGCCTGAGGCACGCCCTGCAGGCCGAGAATTTCGACCGGAAACGACGGCGGAGCCGCTTCGACTTTTTGTCCGCGATCGTCGATCATCGCCCTTACTTTGCCGTAAAAAACGCCGCAGACGAAGGCATCCCCTACCCGAAGCGTTCCTTCCTGGACGAGTACTGTCGCCACCGGTCCGCGACCGCGATCCAATTTCGCCTCGACGATGGTGCCGCGGGCAAGCTTATCGGGATTAGCCTTCACCTCCAAGATGTCGGATTGCAACAGGAGCATCTCCAAAAGATGTGGAATGCCCTCGCGAGTCTTGGCCGATACCGCCGCAACTACCGTATCGCCTCCCCAGTCTTCCGAAATCAATCCATGTTCCGAGAGTCCCCTTTTCACTCGTTCCAAATTGGCATCGGGCCTGTCGATCTTATTGATAGCAACAATGATCGGCACCTCAGCGGCGCGCGCGTGGTTAATTGCCTCCACGGTCTGCGGCATGACTCCGTCGTCCGCCGCGACCACCAGGACGACGATATCCGTGACCTTCGCGCCCCGCGCCCGCATGGCCGTGAATGCTTCGTGACCGGGCGTATCCAAGAAAGTTACGCTTCGACCATCGACCTGCACATGGTACGCGCCGATATGTTGCGTGATCCCGCCGTGTTCTTGAGCAGTCACATGGGTACTCCGGATAACGTCGAGCAACGACGTTTTTCCATGATCGACGTGGCCCATAATCGTCACCACCGGTGACCGGGGCACACGTGCGCTCTCCGGTTCTTCTTTTTGGTGTTCAATCTCCAACGCGGTTTCGACGTCAAACGCAACGTTTTCAACTTGGTGATCAAACTCTGAGGCAATCAAAGTGGCCGTGTCCGCATCCAAGACCTGGTTGATGGTGGCCATCATGCCGAGCCCCATCAACTTTTTGATCACTTCACCGGCTTTAATTCCCATGTCACGGGCCAAATCGCCGACGGTGATCACTTCGGAAATTCTAATGACTCGTTTGCTCGCCTTGGGGACGGTGATCTCGGTTTTCTTTTGCTCTTTTCCTGGAAGAGCTCTCTTTTTTTTGGGAATGCGCCCTGCGCGGAGTTCTTTTTCTCTAAATTCTAGAACATCTTGCTTTTTGACAACGCGCTTCTTGTGCCGGCCCACTTTGGCGGGTTTACTCTCTTCGGCCCCTTCGGTCTTTTGGCCCTCGAGATCGCGTGGCGGCCGGGGCATTTCCACGCCTTGCGACGGTACAGCGGGCGCTCCAGGTGCCGGACGTCGAGCTACAGGAATGGGCGCCTGCTCGACTCTGATCGTCCGCTTGAGATCTATGCGACCAAGAATACGCGCACCGCGCGGCGCTCCTTCCTGCGTTGGAGCAACGCTCGCGCCGGCCGGCTCTGCTGCCGCCTCGCTGCCACGCCCTGCGGTTGGGGCCTCCGCCTCTCTGGATTCCGCGGCAGTCGGCGTTTCTTGCCCTTCCGCCTCGCCTCCGAGCGGCGCTTCTTCCAGAGCGTCGAATTCCGGCATCGGGTGCGCGGGAACTTCTTCGGCCGGCGGTGTTAGGTCGGGCTCTTCTAAGATCGGCTGCGGCTCTTGTCCCGGCCTCTTGGCAACTTCAGCCTCGGGATCAGCTTTTTCAGCTTGAGGAACTTCGACTCGACTGGTCCGGCGACGAATGACGTTAGCGCGGATACGGCGCTCCACAATAGTTTCGCGCGCCTGAACCTCTCTCAGATTGTCGTCCTCGGCCTTGACGACCCGATCGGCAATAACTTTTTCTTCGCCCACATGGACCTGAGGCCTCTCTTGAACGGCCAGGGCCACGCGCACCCGCGCCACCTCATCGTCCTCGAGAGAACTTTGGGCCTTGCGCCCTCTTATACCCAACTTGTCAAGCTGCGCGATCAGATCCTTGGTCTCTATGCCCAATTCTTTTGCCAGCAGATGGACTCTTGTCTTTCCCATCTAATACTCCCAGTGCTCCTTCAAATCCTGAATGAGTTTTTCCTTAGCTTCTTTTTTGATCTCTCTACGAAACGCTCGGTAGAGAGACTTTCGCCGTACGAAATTTTGCCAGCATAGCTGGACCGGATGTAGATAGCCTCCCCGACCACTCCCCCGTTTGTCTATTTTTAACGTCACTTGATCAGTGACAATCAAACGGATCAGTCTGTTTTGGTCGTCACGCGTACCGCATCCCAAGCAAGTCCGCTGTGCACGGTGTCGGATCTTCGACACGCATCACCGAGGCTTCCTAAGACTCTTTCGGTCCGTTCGCTTCCAAAGCCGTTTCCGCTGTTGCCGCCTCCTCCGCCGCCCGCGCTGATTCCTCTGCTTCTCTTCGCCGTTTCTCGCCAATAAAGTCCTTGGCAGATTTGTGGAGCGCTTCTGCCTTATCCTTGCTGATTCCTTCAACATCCAAAATCTCTTCCAAGTCGGTGTCGGCGACCTCCTCCGCCGATTTGAACCCCGCCTGATAGAGCAGCTCCGCCACCAAGTCGTTAATTCCGGGGATCGAACCGATGGATTGACGGGCACGGCGAGTCTCTTCTTCTGCCTCGGCCTCACTGCGCACATCAATGCGCCAACCCGTCAGACGAGAGCCGAGCCGTACATTTTGGCCTTTTTTGCCGATGGCCAGAGACAGTTGGTCGTCTGGAACCACAACCTCCATGCTGTGTTCGTCGTCGTCGATGATAATTTTGGAAACTTTGGCAGGCGCCAGAGCTCGGCAGACATACTCGGCCTGGTCTGCTATCCAGTGCACGATGTCTATCTTCTCGCCGCGCAACTCTTGGACCACTGCCTGCACGCGAGTACCCTTCATTCCGACGCACGCGCCCACCGGATCGACGTCGGGATCATGGGAAATGACTGCAATCTTGGCGCGACCTCCCGGCTCCCGCGCCGCTCCTTTGACTTCCACGATGCCCTCATAGATTTCCGGCACTTCCTGCTCAAACAGTTTGATCAGCATCCCCGGATGAGTCCGCGACAAAACGATCTGCGGACCGCGGCTCGTGATTTCAACGCTCACGATGTAGGCGCGAATCCGATCTCCTTGACGGTATCGCTCTCTGGGCACCTGCTCTTTTTCCGGTAAAATGGCGTCGGTACGACCCAGGTTGACGATGATATTCCGCTTCTCAAACCGCTGGACAATACCGTTGACGAGCTGGCCTTCACGCCCTTTGAATTCGTTATAGATAATCTCCCTTTCCGCATCGCGCACGCGTTGAACGATATTCTGTTTGGCGGCTTGGGCGGCAATGCGACCGAACATGCTGGAGTCGAGCTTAGCCAGCAACTCGTCCCCAAGCTCCGCGTCGGGATCCAGTGTTTCCCTGGCTTCATTCAACGTGACTTCCCCGGCCGGGTCTTGCACGGTCTCCACAACAGTCTTCGCCTCAAAAAGTTCGACCTCCCCGATCTCGGGATTGAATTGCGCTTCGATCTTACGGTCATGACCGAACGTCTTTTTGGCCGCCGAGATCATGGCGTTTTCCAAAGCGCTGATGAGAATGGCTTTGTCGATGCCCTTTTCTTTGCTCACCTGTTCGATAACTCGATTGAGATCTTGCTGCATGTTAGGCACTCCAGTCGTGCTCGTAATTCGACTTTTCAATCATCGAAAACGGGATCTGATATTCTTTCCCTTCCTGACTAAGCGTAATTCTATCTTCTAAAACTTGCCGAAGAATTCCCAAAAACGACCTGCGGTTATCGATCATGTCCCGCGTTCGAACCCGGATGCGCTTACCGACGAACCGCGCAAAATGGTCAGGTCGCTTGAGCGGGCGATTGATACCCGGGGAGGAAACCTCGAGTGTGTATGCCCCTTGCACGGCATCCTGACTGTCGAGAAGCTCGCTCAGCTGGCGACTTACCCGGCTCAGATCATCGACGTTGGGTCCCCCGTCTTTGTCGAGGTACAGGCGTAAGACTCTGCCCCCTCGGCCCGCTTCGCGCCGGAACTCGATATCGACAATTTCCATCCCCTCGCCCTCGGCCAGCGGAGCCGCAAGTTCCCACACCCGGGTCACCGTCGCGTCCATTTCCATGACCCACAAACAAAAAAAGCGGGCATCGCCCACTTCAAGTGTAAACCCCTAAAGTGTATGAAATTTTTAGCATACTGAACACTGCTAATGCAAGGCCCTGTCAGGCATGCTCGCCTTTGCGCGCCGGAAAGTATCTGCTATGATTTTGGCGCGCGCTTTTAATCCCATGAAAGTCTTGAATAGCTTGAAGAAACGGTCGCCATCGCAAATTTCCTGGGAGCAGATTATCAATAACCTGGAAGACGGCGTGGTCACCCTGGACCAGGACGGGAAGATCGTTTTCTTCAATGAAGCTACGGAAGTCTTGTCCGAGGTTTCCTCGGGTCAGGCTTTGCAACAACCTCTGCAGCAGATCTTCAAGCGCGAACCGTGGCTCATCGATTTGGTCAAGAAGACTTGTCCGCCACGGCAGGAAAGGGCGCGGGCAGAAGGCGACCTAACCACGCGTTGGGGTCGAAAAACGCCGGTGAGTGCGACCGCTTCGCCGTTGCAAGACCGCCATGGTCACTTCCTTGGCACGATTGTTCTCATTCGCGACATCAAGCACCGCAGAGAACTAGAAGAAGACCTAAAACGCGCCGATCGCTTGGTGATGATGGGCACCCTGGCCGCTGGATTGGCCCACGAGATTCGCAATCCACTGGGCGGCATCAAGGGCGCGGCGCAACTCCTGCGTCGGTCCGTCGACGTGCATCCCGCACTGCGCGAATATACGGATATCATGATCCGAGAAGTGGAGCGTGTGAATCAGCTCATCGAGCAGCTTCTCGATCTTTCCCGCCCGCCCCAGTTGACGTTGGCCCCGGTAAACATCCATGAGATTTTGGAAGATGTTCTTTTGCTCGAAGGACAAGCCGTTGCCGGTCGAGAGATCTCCGTAAGAAAGAACTTTGATCCAAGTCTGCCGCCGATACGAGGAGATCGAGCGCAATTGACGCAGGTGTTTCTTAACTTGGTTAAAAACGGTTTCCAAGCGATGGAGCGACGCGGGACTCTAACGATCACCACCCGTCTGGAAACCGATTATCACATCCGGGGTCAGGGAGCCGAACGTAATCGCCTTATCTGGATCGACGTCGTCGATCAAGGTAAAGGCATTAATGAGGAAGATTTGCCGCACATCTTCTCGCCCTATTTCACCACCAAACATAGCGGCACTGGACTCGGTTTGGCGATTTGCTACCGAATCATTAAGGAACATGGCGGCCTCATTCGCGTCGAAAGTGTTGAGGGCCAAGGAACCACTATCAAAGTTTCGTTGTTAGTAGCGAGCTAGTCGATCATGAACCAGGGAAAACTCCTTGTCGTTGAAGACGAAGAATCGCTGCGCCGAGTGCTGCAAAGAGCGCTTGAGGACGAAGGCTACTGGGTGCAAACCGTCGGGACGGGTGACCTAGCTCGACTGGCTTTAAATGAAACACATTTCGATGTCTCGCTCGTGGACATTAAACTCCCGGATGCGGACGGCCTGGCGCTCCTGAAAGAGGTCAAAGACACGGGCGTCGATACCGCCATGATCGTCATGACCGCCCAGAACACAATGCGCAATGCCATCGGCGCCATGAAGAACGGGGCTTTCGACTATATCACCAAGCCATTCGATCTCGACGAGGTGCTGGTTCTCGTCAAACGAGCGATGGATAGCCGCAAACTGACCCGCGACTTCCGCGAACTCAAAGAAGAGGTGAAAAAACGCTTCGAGCCCGGCGTCAACATCATCGGCACCAGCTCAAACATGCAGAAGGTTTACAAGACCATCGGCCAGGTGGTGGATACACAAGCGACGATTTTAATCCAAGGGGAAAGCGGGACCGGCAAGGAACTGGTGGCCAAGACGATTCACTATAATTCGCCCCGGTGGAACCAGCCTTTTGTTGCGATTAACTGTGCGGCGATTCCGCGCGATCTTTTGGAAAGCGAGTTGTTCGGTCATGAAAAGGGTTCGTTCACCGGCGCGCTCGACCGGCGCATTGGAAAGTTCGAGCTGGCGGAGGGAGGGACGCTCTTCCTGGACGAAGTCGGTGACATTCCGCTGGAGCTGCAAAC
>DASQUN010000107.1:0-3059 GCA_035641275.1 Candidatus Udaeobacter sp.
CGGTAGGTGCAATGACTGCCGGCCTGATCATGCTGGCCACCGATTGGTACGTCGTGGATCCGTTGATTAGCATTCTCATTGGGCTGCTGATTCTCCATTCGTCTTGGAGTCTGGTCAAAGAATCTCTTAGCGTGCTCATGCAATCGGTTCCGAAGGGTATCCAGCTCGAAGAGGTTCGACAAACCATCGAAGGCATTGAGGGAGTCAGCAAGGTTCACGATCTTCATGTCTGGGCAGTGACTTCCGACATCTATACTTTGAGTGCCCATGCCGTCGTCGACAACGGAGGCGATTTTCATCAGGTACTGAACTGCATTGAGGACACCCTCAAGCAGCGCTTCAATATCGAGCACACGACCATTCAGCTGGAAACTGAAAGCCGGGAGGAAAACGAGTTTAAGGGATTTTAGCAGCTGACGAGGTGTGCGGCTCAAGAAACGGCATGACTGGCCAGGGAGGGTTTAGTTTTCGGGAACAGGGCTGCCATTAAGACGACACTGATGAGTGAAAGAATACCAAGGAACCAAAAGATCGTCGGCAGACTTGCAGATATCAATAGTATTCCCACGATGGACGTCGAGGTGGTTTTCGAAACCTGCTGAATCAACCGATCAAAAGAGACGATGCCACCGCGTAATTCCGTCGGGGCATTTTGCGTCAAGAGGCTCTTTTGCATTGGCGAGATCACGCCGTTCGCCAAGCCATAGAAAAATAGCGCCGACCCCACTAGCCAAACGCCGGGTAGTAGCGGCACCGCGATTACCGCGAGACCACTGATTAAGAACGCGGCAAAGAGAAGGTGTGCCTTGTCGCGTCCGGCGGCGAGCCGGCCGGCCTGACTGGAGGTGATCATGGCGCCGCCCGAGAAGAAAGTGTAAAGCAATCCGGCCGTGGCCGTTGATATTCCATGCGTCCGGACGAGGAACAGCGGAAAGTAAGTGAGGAAACCATAGTCGAGAAAAAAGCGCAAAAAACCCGCCGCGAACGCAACCAGCAGTCTCGGATGACGGGTGAGGCGAAGCATGTCCCCTAAGTAAGCCTTGGTCCCGCCCCGGCGGTTTCCTTTTGTCTCAGGCATCCAGAAAAAGGCCGCGATACCAAGCGGAACCGTTAGGATGTATATAGTGAAAGGCCAGTACCAGGCGATGGTTGCGAGCAGACCACCTATGGGTGGAAGCACGAGATAACCGACGCGGTCGAGAAAAACCTTCAGTCCCTGCCCGCCAATTTCATGGTCTCCGTCGAGAAGATCACCGATCAGCACAATAGTTAGGGGGATGACCGCGCTATACGCAACTCCTTGCATCGCCCGAAAGAAAAGAAGCCACGTAAAGGTCGGCGCAAAGGCCATCGCCGCACCGAATATACCGTAGAGGATGAGTCCCCAGGCCAGTAACGGCCTCCGGCCGAAGAGGTCGGCGACGACACCGAAGAACGGGGCGAGAAAAATCGCCGGCGCGGTCAACATCGTCATGACTAATCCGATTGCCGCATCCGAGACACCGAAAGGTTGGGTCATTGCGGGTAAGGCTGGCTGGATGAAATTTACACCCATGACGAGCGCCACACTCGTGGCGTAAACAAGGCTGAGTGCACGGCGCCGTTCGAGCGTCAGGTCACCGAGGCCGAACATCGATGTCAGAGAAAATTTGCGCATGGGCCGAACGCTAGAGGAATCTCACGTACGAGTCAACCAGGCTTTTTGTTGATGGTCGGTTGCGCAGCAAACGTAGCGGAGCTGCTCGAGAAGGGTATTGCCATC
Source organism: Candidatus Udaeobacter sp. (assembly GCA_035641275.1). Lineage (GTDB taxonomy): Bacteria > Desulfobacterota > Binatia > UBA9968 > UBA9968 > DASQUN01. Next base: position 1,763 of record DASQUN010000107.1, read on the forward strand.
TTCGTTGGCGAACAGGACGTTAAAGACCGCGGCTTGTCAGACGGCGATCTCATATCCGGTATTCAAAAGATCAGGCGACAAGGAATACCCGAACTAGTCGAATACGAACAGGTTTGGCACTGATAGCTCTCAGATGTGTGAAAAATCTTCGTTGACTTTCGACTCGGTTCAGGGCGGGCGGCAGAGGTCAGGAAAATAATTTTAATAGTTTCAGTTCGTGGCGATCCCTTGGCGAGCGGCGCCGAATCTCCCGCAAAAATTATCAAGCCATTAGCCGATTGATCCGTTTGAGGCTATCGTCCTTTTCGCTTTTATCAATCTTTGCCCGCCCGACCGTTTTTCGCAAAAATTCGATGGACGCTTCGTAAACTTGCCGGTTAACCGGATAAGGGTGGCCATCTTTGCCGCCATGAGCGAAGCTGAATTTGACGGGATCTTTCCAAGAGGCCGGCGTTCCATGGGTGATCTCGGCAATCAAGGTGAGGGCCCGAAGCGTTTTGGCACCGACACCAGGCATACCGAGAAGCGTCTGAAAGTCGTTGGCTTTGGCCTCGTAGGTCTTTAGAAGAATCTTTTCGATAGACTCGGGACGCAGGTCTCGCACGTCGACCTCATGATGCGAGGGCAATGAAAGCGTCTGCAGTTTGTGTAATTCGGTTACGAGCTTCTCCGGCTGTTCGCGAGAGAGTTCCGTGATCACGGCTTGCGCCGGTTCACTCTCCGCAGCAACCAGATTCAAAGTCCGCTGCAAGTGCAGATCGCTGCAAATAGCGGCGTGAGGATCCAGGGTGAGAGATCGCAGGCTTTCCGAATACCAGTGATAGCGCCGCGCGAACCGGTCGTTCATTCCCTGTTGCACGACGGCCCACGAGCCGCTCAGTGTGAAAAAGAAATTGTGGTGATAGAGTTGAAAACCGTCTTGGATGGCGTTGTTGTCGATCTTGGCCGTTAGACGGCTGAGGTAAACCAGTTCCTCGGCGTTGCGCCTTAAAGGGAACCTTTCGCCAGCGGCGATGATTTTGGAGGGAGTCTTGCGCGAAGTGGCACCCTTGCCGCCGGCGATGACTAAGCCGAGTTCTTTTTCAAGACCGCGAATTCCCTCTTCAGTGCGCCACAGACAGTCGTCGTGACGCCCGAAGAATGCCAGTCAAAACCGAGAACGCAGCCAAGCGATTGGAACCAGTGCGGGTCTGAGATTCGTGTTAGAAGTTCTTCAGGACCGTGGTCTTCGACGATGAGCCGAACGATTTCCCGGCCCAGTCTGATCATCCTTTGAAACAGCCAGGCGGGCGCTTTG
>DASQUN010000108.1:0-5065 GCA_035641275.1 Candidatus Udaeobacter sp.
CCCACGGTCCGGGCCTGAACGTAACCTCCACGTCTCTGTGCCCGCAGCCTCAGTACTCGCCTCTCGGTCTCGCTCGCAAGAAGGAAAGCCGGGGCGATACGAAAGCCGGCGCACCGAAACGCACCCGTGTCAAAGAGCAGAGATGTTCGGATTAACCCCCAGTGACCGGACCCTTGATAATCCAGGATACGCCTACTTGCCGGCCAGAAATAGTGAAAGAGATCGCGGAGGTTTCGTGCGATTGGGGGAGAAGGCCACGGAGGTATTGCGCCGGCTTGAGGAGCGGCCCGGCTTTCCCGGTGCGCAACAGCATGAATCCGGGCTAGTGTCGTGTACCATAAGTTCGCTGCATAACCTCCGGCGTCATTCCGGCCGAGATCGCGAGAACTTTGTGAACTGGAGGATTGCAGTGACGGAGTAGTCGCCGAATAGGCTATGTAATGATCTTAGAATCCACTGCTCCGATGCTCCATTATCCCAGTAGTCTATTTCTGCAACCGCTAATCCCGAGTCGCTAGAACTCGTCCCGAAATATTCCCCTCTGTCCTCGGGCCTCTTCGACCGCCACTTCCATGGATTTAATGGTCGCCGAGAACTGCTGCCGGACTTTTCGGTTGATCTGATCAGCAACATATTCGGCGAGCAGCTCCGTGCTGGTGTTAACAAGAGGTAAAAGTATCACATCGCTTCTTGGCAAGATTAACCTCTGCTTTTTGTACAGGATCTCGACTTCCTTTGCTTTCTGGCGCACGGCGACGATCGGGCTCTCGGTCTGAATCAACGTACGATGATCCAGGCTGTCGCAGACTTGCTTTACCAATGGCTTAAAAGTGATGAAGTTGAGCACGACGCCCGCGCGATCCAGCTCACCTTCGATAGCGACAGACACCTGATAGTTGTGGCCATGAAGCGGTTCTCTTTTTCCGTTTGCAAAAATCAAAAAGTGGGCCGATGCAAAGTTAAAATAGTCTTTTGCAACCTCAATACCAAAACGACGCGACATGAACGCAAAACTAACCAAAAGCCGAAGGCCTTTCAAGGCGAGGTTGCGGCCTCGAGATCTTACTTTTCGAAAATTTTTCGACTTTTAACAAAATTTCCCTTGAAACTATGACGCGGAAGAGTTAGGTCAGAGGACCATGAGTCTTAAGGACGCCTTGGGTCTGCGCAGCGGCGAAATGATTTCACTGATCGGCGCCGGAGGGAAAACCACTGCGCTTTATGGTCTGGCAAAAGAGCTTCGCGACAATGGAGCTAAAGTTCTGGTCACGACGACAACGAAAATATTCAAGCCGGTCAAGCCTCACGTCGATAGACTATTTCTGGTGGAGGAGGCAAGCGCGCTGCTCGCAACGACTTTGACGATTCCAGCTCCTGTGATCGTGGGAGCCGGTTACAAGGTCGATGACGAGGAAAAACTTCTCGGCTTGCCTTCGTCATGGCTCGATCAGCTGAGCGTGAGCGGACAATTCGATTCGATATTGGTCGAGGCGGACGGCGCCGCTTCGAAGCTTTTCAAGGTGCCGTCGGAAATCGAGCCTGTGATCCCCAAGAGTTGCCATCTCACCGTCTGGATCATGGCGATCAAAGTGCTGGGAAAACCGCTGAATCCAAGTTGGATTCATAGAGCGGAAAGGGCGATCTCTCTGCTGGGCGTGGCCGCGGACGCGCAAGTGACCAAAGACTTGATCCTTCGACTTGCCCGGAATCCATTCGGACCTCTCAAGGGGATTCCATCGGGCAGCCGAAAGGTCGCGCTGCTCAACCAAGCGGACAGTCCGGAGGAGATCGACGCAGCGAAAGATTTGGCGCGCGCCCTCTTGCCGCTCGGATTCGAGAAGATTGTCATTACCAGTTTTCTTAGCGAAACACCGGTCAAGGACGTCATCCTCAACTGACCCCCAACCACAATGATCTCCGCAGTCGTACTAGCCGCCGGCCGAGCCGAGCGAATGGGCGAGCAAAAACTGCTCCTCCCACTGCGCGAAAAGCCCGTGCTTCAATGGGTTCTCGAAAGCGCTCTTGCGTCCGATCTCCACGAGGTTATTTGTGTCGTGCGCGGGTTGGAGCCCGTGCGGCGCGAGATCTCGCTTGTCGACGAGCGGCTTTACTGGCTTGTTAACTATGCGGCCGATCGCGGTCAGAGCACGTCGGTCATTGCCGGACTCTGGTCCGTCGATGCTCAGAGTACAGGCGCTCTATTCATAGTCGGCGACCAACCGATGATTCGACCTGAGATCATCAATGCTCTTATCGAACGCTTTGAGAAGAGCTCTGCGCTGATCGTCGCGCCTTCTTTTCAAGGGCATGCCAGAAACCCGGTTCTGTTCCGGCGGGATTTGTTTCCCGATCTGCTCCGGCTCAAGGGCGATCGTGGGGGTCGGGCATTGCTTGAAACATACCGCGACAGGACTGATTTGGTCGAGTGGATCGATGAGATCCCTTTTATCGACCTGGACGTTCGCGAGGACTACGAAAAGCTGAAAGATCTGGCGTAGATTTCCCGATCAATTCTCGCGGCCGACGGCTTCCGAGATTGATGGGTAGCCATCCCGGTCCATCAGACGGAGCAGACCCTGATTAATCCGTTTAACGGCGCCCGGCCCTTCGTAAACGAAGCCTGTGTAGATTTGCACCGCGCTGGCGCCAGCCTTGATCTTTTCATACGCGTCTTCAGCGCTAAAGATTCCCCCGACGCCGATGATGGGCAGCTTCCCGCCGATCGCTCGGTAAAGATGGCGGACGAACGAAGTCGCCAAAGCCCGTAGCGGCTTTCCACTCAAGCCGCCAGGCTCCTTCCGGTCGGAAACTAGCGTCTCACGCAAAAACGCCGTGGCATTGGTGGCGATGATGCCGTCAATTTGCTCCGACATCACAACCTGGAGAATGTCGTCCGCTTGCGAAAATTCCATGTCCGGAGCGATCTTCACCAGAACCGGCTTCACCCGTTGTGCCACGCGCCCCGCGAGCTCTCGATTTCTCTGCTGGATCGCTTGCAACAAGCCTCTGAGAAGATTTTTTTCCTGTAGATCCCGCAACTGGGGAGTGTTGGGAGAGCTTACGTTCAGAGTAAAGAAATCTCCATAAGGATAGACTTTGTCGAACGCGCTGATGAAATCCGCGACAGCATTTTGGGTGTCGACCATCTTGCTTCTACCGATATTGATGCCGAGCGGAATCCTCAGCCGGCCGCCGTTTTCTCGCAAGCGTCTTAGCCTCGCGGCGATCGCCGTGGCTCCCTCGTTATTGAAACCCAAACGGTTGATGAGCGCCTGGTCTTCCGGCAGGCGATAGAGCCGCGGTTTGGGATTGCCCGGTTGCGCCAAGGCGGTCACAGCGCCGATTTCCATGAAGCCAAAACCGAAACCAGCGATGGATCTCACCGCGACAGCATTCTTGTCGAAGCCTCCTGCCAGTCCCACCGGATTAGGGAATGCGAGAGAGCCTAACCGGACCTGGAGACGCTTGTCCTCGACGGAATAAAGCCGCTCCAGCAATCCTTCCAACCAGCCGATCTTTGATAAGAGAGCTAACGTCTGTTCGTGAGTATTTTCTGGGTCTCCCATGAAGAGGAGCGGGCGCATCAAAGTTTTGTAGAGCACATCCTGTTCCACCCAAGGGTTTACCGGTACAGTTCCTTCAAGAGCCCGCTCTTCTCGAGATTCTCAAGAAATCGCGTGTCGATAAACTGTTCAGGCTTTGCGTCCTTCGCCCCTGGAACGGTCTTGGCCAGGTCGTCAAGCGCGTTCTTCATCCCGACCATATTAATATAAGGAGCCCGCTCCAAAACCTTTCCGACGTAAAGTTCATAGGCCTTCTGGAGGAGAAGGGGATCGTCGATTTTGGTGTACTTTGCGATGGATTTGAAAGTCAGTTCTCTGTCAGTTCTGGCGCGGTGAATCCCTCTCGCATAGGCACGCATAAACCTATCAACCAGATCGGGCTTTTTCCTCATGATACCGCCTTGCACGATCAACGATGGATTTGGAAACGCGAGATCCATATCGGTAATGTTGACGAGCTCCTTGAACCCCAGTTTCTCCACCGCAAAGAGCGTCGGTGGAGAAACCAGTCCGGCATCGATCGAACCTCCCTGCAGGCCGCCCATGATCGAACTCATCGCCCCCATTTGTAGAATGTTCACGTCCTTTTGGGGATCGAGGTTGTGTTTCCTGAGAGCAAACCGGGCGGAGATGTCAGTAGCAGATCCAAAGCGCGTCACGCCGATCTTCTTACCCTTGAGACCCTCAACCGTCTTGATCTCGGGCCTAACGTAGATGGAAAAAATCAACTTATTGGTGGTATTCCCGACGATCTTGATGTCGGCCCCGTGAAGGGCAGCCGCCATGGCAGAGCTGCCGTTTAAAGCGGCTATGTCAACTTCCCCGGCGGTCGCCACCTGGGCAAGCTGGCTGCCGCTCGGGATCAGGATCATCTGGTCGTCCAACCCTTCCTTGGCGAAAAGACCCGCGTCGTGGGCGATCCAAAGACCCATATAAGAGCCGCTGATGGAGCTGTAGCCGATGCGGATTCGTTCGCCGGCCGTCGACGATGTAAAGCAAAGAAGTACGAGCCATGCAGCGGCGAGCGCATGTTTCATACCACGCAACCTCCAAAAACAATTTCGACCAACTCGACGTTCTAATTCAGCGGAGCGCAGACCGAGGGAACCATCAACATGTTTTCCTGCATAACCAGGAACTCTCTAGTTTGAGGCGGCCATCCTTCCACGGTCTTCGACGCTTCCGCTCGGAGTCGCTCGCGCTCCCCGCTGTCTTTGTACGCCCACACGTGAATGTATTGATTGAGCGGTCCGATCAAAGTATGCCCAGCGAATACCAGCGGCGAGATCTTCGTGCGCCCCGGGATCACCTTAGCAAATCGGTCTAACACCGTCGGCATTGTGCCCGGCTGGTAGGTATAAGTGCGGAACTCGTAGATATTGCCCAACTTGCGTTCCGGCAAAGGCGGCGAAAAAGGCGCCGGCTGCACGATCTTGTTTTCCTGCGTGATGATGAACTCTTGGGTTTTCGGCGGCCACTTGCCGGTCTTTCTCGCTTCTTGG
>DASQUN010000109.1:0-7176 GCA_035641275.1 Candidatus Udaeobacter sp.
GGATAATCGTGACGGTGGCGATAAAGGAAAAACATGAACCGAGGGCTCCGAGAATTCCCAAATTTTTGTTCCAAAAGCCTAAGAACAAGAGCCCACCAAACAACCATTCGGCTACGCCTAAGAAGTAAGTGGCCCCCCGAATGCCAAACACCGGATACATCCAGAAAATGAGAGGGCCGTTGCTGATGTAAGGAATTAATGCCTGGGCCTCGTACTCAAACCACTTCTGATAACCGAAAAACAAAAATATGATGACCATCGATGCGCGAGTTAAGTGGTAATCAAGATCCTCTTTGAGAAGACCAAACTTAGTCAATGTATTTATAAGAGAGTTCATTGTTTACTCCTTTCCTGGTGCCGGGACGGCGTCTCAGAAAAACGGAAACGTTTTTGACGTCATTGCGATCCACTTTCTTCGCTCCGACAACTTCGGTGTCAGTCAACGGATTCGTTGCCCATTATGAATTATACGAGACAACTACAGCAACGCATGTGCCACAACAGATCGATGTCTCGGACCGCAAAAAATGAAGGCAGAGGAGGACGTGGTTCGAAGATTGGAGTGTGATTGGTCATCAGAATCTTGTTTCCGTAAGTGTTTGGTGGTGATGGTCATCCATTTGCATCAATGAGCCGTTAAGTGCCTCGGCCTCCTGAGGAGCCGTGTATTATTCGCACCCATTCCGTTGCTTGGTCTCGTCAATCCATTGCAGAACTAGTTTAGCTAGCGCCATAAGCGATAGACAAATAGATGACAACAAGCGCAAGTAATAAAAACTCATTCATTGGATAGGTCTTGGTGGATCCTCAATTAAACAGTAGAAGTGTGCGGCGCTCGGCTGTCGGCGCCGGGGAGAGGTATTACCCCTCCCCCTCGCACCGGTTAAGGCACACCTATTCTCCATCGCGAGTATCCTCGTGCCGCTGTTGAAGTCTTTGAGACCAGATCTCATCCTTACCCAGAGGATCATGGTCGCACGACCCATAGTAGTCGACGATGTCGCCTTCGCTAGGATCCTTAAGGACAGGACGATCCCAAGATAAGGTTTCCTCACGAATGGCAGGGAACTTCAAATGACAGTAACTACCTTCGGTGAGCGTTGTGTTGGAGATGACACCCGGAGCGACTGCGAAGGCGCTGCTCGCTCCTACACTACTCGCTAGAAGCAGGGCTGCCAAAAATGATGTTGCGATTTTCATAATTTTTCACCTCCTTTCTTGTCTGTACCAAGGGTATTGGCAAGACCGATGCCAAACCGCGTCGACTGCGAAAAGCGCTTCTAAATAGCGACCATCAGGGGAGTTACCGATGCCGCGGTTTCGTGTTGAGAAGAAAACGTGATCGCTTATGGACTGCTTATCGACACGTGGGACGGAATGTCGACCTTAGATGAGACGAACAAGGCGCAGTTTTTTTGTACTTGAAAGTTGTGCGATTCATCGCAACTCGAGCAGCGGCACCTGTGGACCGCTAATGATACAATTCGTATCCTTTGGTTCACCTTCAATTTCCGGCGTTACTTGCAGGAGCCGAAAACGCTGTTAAAAAAACTGTGGGAATTGAAGAGCCTGAATTTTGGATCGTTGTCTCAGCAAATGTAGTAACGGCTCGTGTCTACCGGCTTATGGCACACGTTCGCTGTGTATCTACAGACTGAACTGAACGATTGCGCCCAGGCCAGCAGTGCGCGAGCCCCGTATTCGCCCCCCGTGCGCATCTACGATCGACCGGCAGATCGAGAGCACCATACCCATGCCCTCGGCCTTCGTGGTGTAGAAGGCCTCGAACAGACGGTCAAAACTCCGCGGGCCGGTCATCGAAAAGTTTGTGCGCGTCATGGCGGAAGCGGTGAGGATCCTGTTCACGGACAAGGAATTAACCTACAAGGTTCTGGCGAAACAGTTGCGCATCAGTGACCGCAAAGTGCTGGACGCGGCCTGCGATGAGGAAATCAAGGTCATGGAACCGAGGTTGGAATTCAAGACGGAAGCCTTTCAGGCGATCCTCGATGAGACCGCAAAAGTCGACCCGCGGGCGAAAAAAATCAAACCCCAAGACCTCATCGACCGGCGCGATATTGACGGAATGGAGAAAAATGGTTTCTTTGACAAACTCTGGGCGGGAAAATGATCATCCCTATGACCGCCGTTTACTGGACAACCTGGTCGAGCACAATATCGATATTCTGCGAGCTCACCGCCACGGGATTTTTTTTGTAGTCGCCGGTTAAATCACCCGGTTGCCGGGTAGTAGGATTTCCATCTTTGTCCAACCGCGCTATGACCGCGACGCTACCCGTAAATGGGATGCCCTGCATCATGACGTCTTCGGCCACGAGGGAGTAGGAGAGCGGAAAAACCGGACGCTCGATCTTCCTGACGGCCAATGGTGGACGTTTGTCAGCGCCCGCCGGCCGGGCAATAATAAAGAGGGTAGCTTGGCTGTCGACGTTGCCTTTGAATTTTGGATCGATAGAGATCTTGCCGGTGATTTGCTGGCCGGTTGGAGCCGGTGCGGGCTTCGTTTCCTGACGCACAGCGCCCGACTGAGGAACCTGGGCGAGCGTTTTTTCCACCTCGCTTCGTTCGGCGCCGGCGGGCAGCAGCCGAACTAACTTTTCTAGCACCTCCCGTGCCGCCGAGTAATCTTGCTTTTCGCGCAATAGAACCATGCCCTTGCCCCAGAGGGCCATGGGAAAGTTCGGAGCTTGAGACAACGCTTTGTCGAATGCCAACAACGCTCCATCAGCATGCCCCGCTTGGACTAAGATGAATCCCATATAGGCATGCGCTTCGGGTTGATTCGGATCCGCCGCCAGCGCATTCTCAAAAGCTGCAATCGCCTTCGGCCAGTCTTGTTTGACAAAGGCGGATTTTCCTTCCTGAAGAAATCGAGTGCTCTGGTCGCCACCGGTGCCGGTTAAGAAGCCGCCCGTAATGGAATCTTGTGTCGACTCTCGTGGACGCAAAGAGTTGGTCAGGGCAATGCCTAACGTCAAACCGAACAGGAGCACGAAGAGCCCGCCCGTCGCCAGCTGCCATCCCCGGTAGGTTTTGCGTGTTGGGTTCAAGCGTCTTCTTTTGTCGGACGTTTGGCGTCCGACACCCTGGCTCGCGGGGGTTGGAGGCGACGAAAACGAGTCGAGTCGTTGAAGCACTCCCGCCGCTTTGTTCTCGATCTCAAACTTGAGCGCGCCGTAGTCCGATTCGGCGAGCTTGCCGGCCTGAAAATCAAATTCGAGTTCCTTCAGCTCAGCGTAGAGATGGCCGCGTTCCTGGAGGAGTTGGGCGCGAACACTCGAATCCTCCGGGTCCATGTCGAGAGCTTTACCGCTTGCGGCTTCGCTCCGGACGCGTGTCAGCAGGTCTGAGTCGGCGACGGCGGCATTGCCCGCCGTTTTCTTAACTGACCAACGGCGGATGAACCAGAAGCCACAAACAACTCCCGCGATCAGAACGACAAACGGCAATACCCACACCAACAGGCTGAAACCTTGGGTCGTCGGGGCGAGCAGAACCCATTGGCCGTACTTGGAGACAAAAAAGTCTTTAACCTGCTGCGGTGTTTTTCCCGCTGCCAATTGCTCGCGAATAATCGCGCGCATCTGCTGGGCCATCTCGGAAGGCGAGTCCGCAACCGAGAGATTTTGGCAAACGACACAGCGCAGCTCTTCGGCGATGGTCCGTGTCTGGTCGTCGATATCCGGCGCGTCGGCCGCGGATAGCGGACTCACGACCAAGAGATAAACGACGATGATGAGCGGTCGAATGAACATGGGATATCAGCGAATGGGTTGGTAATCTTCTTTGCCTTCCTTGGCGCTGACGATGCCACGGGCGGCATCTTCCAACTTGGCAATGACCAGGGCGGGCCGAATTTCGCCGACATGCTTATAGGTGATGCGTCCTTGCGGATCGATGAAGAAGCTCTCGGGAATTCCCCAGACGCCGTAGTCCACGGCGATCTTCCCCGACTCGTCCCAGCCGTTGGGATAGCTGATATTGAACTCTTGAAGAAAGGCGCGGGAATCTTTCTCAGTGTCTTGAAGCGCAACGCCGAGAAAGACCATGTTTTTGTCTTTGACTCGCTGCCAGGCGGCTTCGAGATCCTTGGCCTCCGCGCGGCAGGGAGTGCACCAGGAGGCCCAAAAATTTAGAAAGATCGCTTTGCCGCGCAGCTCGTTGAGGCTGACTTTGCGGCCATCGAAGAGAGTCACGGTGAACGGCGCCGCTTCCTTGGCCAACAAAGGCGAAGTGATGTAGCGCGCATCCCGGGTGAAGCCGAACGCAAGCAGCCACAGAGTCGGCGCGATAATCAGGACCGTCGTGATGAGTCGCCGCCAAGCCATCCTAAGTCGCTGTAACCTTTCCCAGCGGCAAAATGGCCAGCAAAGTTCCAAGGGCAATAACAAAACCGCCGATCCAGATCCATACCACCAGGGGACGGACCAGCACTTTTAACGTCGCTTGGTTCTTGTCCAGCTCGCTGAAGCCAGAAAGAATCAAATAGAGATCTTCGCCAAGGCTGCTTCGGTGTACGGCGCGACCGACGGGTGATTGCTGCGTGGGAAAAAACTTCAAGGCGGGGGACAAAACGCCCCATTCAGTTCCCTGATGAAAAACTCTAAAGGAACCCTCGACGCGGAAATGGGTAGGCTGCTGCGCGCCGTTAAGGCCCTCGAATTGAACCCGATAGGGACCGACGTTCAGTTGCTCTTTCAAGCTCATGGTCGCTTCACGCTCGACGCTGTAAGTCATGGAGCCGGCAATGCCCAAGACAATCAAAACCACACCCAGATGAACCACGAGTCCGCCGTAGCGTCGCTGATTGCGCTGGGTCAGCGTGACCAGTCCGTGAATCACGCCCTCGCCGGAGATGCGCCGTCGGGCCCGAAGCGCTCGCCCGGTATCATAAAAGATTGTCAGAACGACAAAAGCGAGCAAAGTGAACCCCAGCAGCGGTAAGAAGTCTCGGACCTTCCACAAAAACAACGCGATCCCGAAAACCAGCGCACCCGTCGATGGCCAAAGAAAATTGCGTTTAAGGTTGTCCCAGGAAGCCTTGCGCCAGGCGATCATGGGCCCGGCACCCATGAGAAAAACCAGCAAAAGAAACAGCGGCACAGTGACCGAGTTAAAGTAGGGCGCGCCGACGCTAACCTGAGTGCCGGCGATCGCCTCGGACAGCAAGGGGAAGATGGTTCCGAGAAAAATCGTAAACAAGGCGCAAACGAGCACGATGTTGTTTAACAGAAAAGTGGACTCCCGGCTCACCATAGAATCGAGTTCAGGTTGTCCCTTGAGGAGGTCTGCGCGGAAGGCCAGGAGTCCGAAGGAACCCAGGAGGACGAACGCAAGAAAAAACAGAAAGACAGTTCCAACGGGTCCGGAGGAAAAGGCGTGGATCGAGGAGAGAATTCCCGAGCGCGTGAGAAAAGTTCCGAAGATCGTCAAACTGAAGGCGATGATAATTAACGATAGGTTCCAAACCTTAAGCATCCGCCGGCGCTCTTGCACCTGCACCGAATGGAGAAAAGCAGTGGCCGGCAGCCAAGGCATAAAGGCGGCATTCTCCACTGGATCCCACGCCCAGTAACCGCCCCAGCCGAGGACATGATAGGACCACCAGGCGCCCACGAGATTGCCAACCGTCAGAAAGAACCAAGCGATGATCGTCCAGCGGCGCGTAGCGACAATCCATGCCTCATCGAGTTTGCCGCGAATCAAGGCAGCCATGGCGAAGGCAAAGGGGACTGTGAGCCCCACGAAACCGGTGTACAGAAGCGGCGGATGGGTCATCATGTTGGCGTCTTCAAGCAACGGGTTGAGACCGCGGCCGTCCGCCGGAGGCGGAGAGATGGTTTCGAACGGATTGGAAACGAAAGCGATGACACCAAGAAAAAAAGCCGAGACGATGGAAAAGACCATCAACACCCAAGGCATGGTTTCAGGTTGACGGCCGCGGTAAATCCAGGCCACCAGTCCGGAGAAGATAATGAGAATCCACTCCCAGAGCAGCAGCGAGCCTTCGAGGGCGCCCCACAAACCGGTGACGCGATAATAAACCGGGGTCGACCGGGTGGTGTTAAGGGCCACGTAGCGAATCGAGAAGTCCGTGGTCACCAGCCCGTAGAGCAGTGCCGTAGCAGCCAGCGTGACCAAAACGAATTGGGCCAGAATGGCGCAGCGAGTGAAGACCGAGTAGCGGTCATGACTGCCCCGAGAGCCGAGAATCGGACTGATAAATCCCCAGACCGCGAACAGTAAAGCAAGGAGTATAGAAGTATGGCCGAGAGTAGCAGTCACTGCTGGGTCAACTCCTTTCCAGGGACAAAGCTTTTCGGATAGCCGTCCTTACCCTCGAGGTGGGGACTGTATTCTTCCGCGTGCTTGGCCATAATGGTTGTCGCTTGAAAGACGCCATCGGGGCCAATTCGACCTTCCACCACCGCGCCTTTGCCTTCGGTGAAGAGGTCCGGCGGCACGCCACGGAAAAAAACCTGGAAAGAGACGTTGCCGTCAGTCAAGTCGAAGCGATAGGTGAGATTCTTGACGTCTTTTTGCAAGGATCCCGTGGCCACCATCCCACCCATGCGCAAAAACCTGTCGACGGGAGCGCTCGCCTTGGCCTTCAATTCCGACGGGGTAACGAAATAGACGATGGCTTCCTGCATGCCGCCGTATATGATGTAAGCGAGAGCAGCAAGAATGATCAGACCGCCGATGATGAAACGCCTACGCCTGAGCATTTCTTTGTGACTCCTCGGAGGCGCGCAATTGCGCCAGTTCAGTCTCCGCGCGGCGAAGCCGGCGCTTGAGTGTAAGCCAGTAGATCAAGATCGCACACCAGACAATCCCATAAGCCAAGAAAACAAATCCCCACGCTTCCATCAATTCTCCCTGTCGCGCAAACGGCGCTTGATTTCTTCCGTCATTTCTCCAAGTCGGAAACGCTGAGAGAGTAAGTAAGAGTAGAGCAGCATAAACCCAACGAAGTTGATCGCAAGAGCGGTCAGCATTGCTGGATGCACGTTATCCCACGGCGTCTTGTCCGGGCGCAGGATGGACGGTGGTTGATGCAAGGTGCGCCACCAATAAACCGACATGTGGATCAAGGGAATGTCGAGAAAACCGATAATCCCAAACACCGCAGCCGCGGACGCCGAGCGATTTTCA
>DASQUN010000110.1:0-4065 GCA_035641275.1 Candidatus Udaeobacter sp.
AAATTTTGCCATTGGCTCAAGCCGCCAAGACTTTATCGTCAGCTTCAACGATACCTATTTTCGCGACACTCGAGCCGCCGTTGGAACGGAGGCCTTTAATACGAAGCGGGAATATTCAGATTTCGACGAAAGAAGACTCGGCTTCGGTGTGAATACCAGTTATCCCTTGAAGCATTTTAGATTTCCCTTCTTTGGCTCTCAGAAAGTCGATTTGAGCAAAGGGTCGGACGAGTTGGCAAGCGATCCGCCGCTGACGATGTGGGATCACATGCGTGCCGGCGTCGGCTATGAGCTGACCAGAGAAAAAATCAATGGCATCGACCCAGCCGCCAGCCGGACTATTAAGGATGAAGAGGGCAGTTCATTGACCAGCAGCATCGGCCCGAACATCAGCTATGACAGTCGCGACCATTTCTTCAATCCGACGGAGGGAAGTAAATCCGGTTTTTCGGTGAAATTCGCTGGACTGGGCGGCGACAACCGTTTTATCAAATCCGACCTTACCACCCGTTGGTATTATCCCCTGTTAAAAGACCCCAACTGGGGAGGCTCTTACGTATTGGCCTTAGGAGGCACCCTGGGGTATGGCATTGGTCTCGCGGAACGAAACAATGGCAAGAAAGACCTACCGCTTTTTGAACGGTATTTTCTTGGAGGAATGAACTCTGTGCGCGGATTTGCGGACCGCAGCCTGGGTCCTAGGGAGTCGGTCTGTGATCGCGATCGCGATACCGGCGAGCCTTGTCGGGGAGGAACGGATGTTGTGGGTGGCGACAAGGCGGCGGTTTTTAATGCCGAGTTGCTGTTCCCCGTTGCCGAACAGTATGGCCTTCGCGGGGTTGCATTCTTTGACATGGGCAACGCCTTTTCCGATGGCTTCAGTTTTGGTGAGCTTAGGCGATCGGTGGGGGTCGGCGGGCGCTGGTTATCGCCTTTTGGTCCGCTTCGTGTCGAGCTTGGTTTTCCTCTGAACAAGAAGCCGACGGATGATACCTCAGTCATCGGCTTTTCGATCGGTAGTCAACCGTAATCATCCTCATCTTTGTCCGCAAATCATTTAGCAATCCGGAGGCGTAAGTGAAGTACGGGTTAGGTATTTTGTTGGTTATTCTCGTGCCATCCATTGGCTGGACCCAAGAGCGAGTCAAGATCGGTTTTATCGATGTCCAACGTGCGATCTCGGAGTCTCAGGCCGGAAAGCGCGCCAAGGAAAGATTTCAAGCCCAAGTCAAGAAAGCCGAGGCGGATCTTATGAAAGAAAAGCAGGAGCTGGAGCGACTCAAGAGTGACTTGGACAAGAAGGCCCCTTTACTCAAGGAGGATGAAAGAAGAAACCTCGAAGGCGACCTACAGAGACGGTACGTTACTTATCAACGGAGCATGCAGGATCACCAGCAGGAGTTGCGTCAAAAAGAAGGTGAAATGACGGGTGATATTCTCAAAGAATTGGAAAAGATCGTCAACGAGATAGGCAAGGCGGAAAAGTTCACGTTGATATTGGAGCGTTCTCAGATTCTTTATAGCGATCAGGGCATCGATATCACCAATAGAGTTATCGAAGCTTACAACACGCGAAGTAAGAAATAAGTGACCACGGCAGCGAAAACACTTTCAGCGCTTGCCCAACACGTGGGTGGAAGGATCATAGGTGACGGCGAAGTTACGATTCGTAAGGTAGCACCCATCGATGAGGCCGGCCCTGGCGAGATCACTTTCCTAGCCAATTCTCGTTATCAACCATTTTTGGCTCACTGCAAAGCCAGTGCGGTCATTGTGGGTCCAGGGGTCATTACGGAGCCGCCGGCTGGGACAGGAAGAGGCTATCTCGAAGCCGCAAATCCATACGTTGCGTTCGCTAAAATTCTGCAACTCTTTACTCCTTCTGTTCCAGTTGATCATCAAATTAGCGCGCTCGCTCAGATTGATTCCACCGCCAGATTGGCCGAGGAGGTTACGGTCTTCCCTCGCGTCTTTGTCAGTCGTGGCGTCAAAATCGGGAAAGGAAGCGTGCTTTACCCGGGGGTGTTCTTGGGTGAAGATTGCCACGTGGGTGACAGCTGCGTCTTTTATCCTAATGTGGTCATCCGGGAGGGATGTCGGATCGGAAATCGGGTGATCCTTCATCCCGGGGTCGTCATCGGAAGTGACGGTTTCGGTTACGCGGGAGAAGGTAACGAACGACTCAAGATTCCTCAGATAGGCATCGTGGAAGTTGAAGATGACGTTGAAATCGGGGCAAACACGACCATCGACAGAGCAACCCTGGGCCGCACAGTCATAGGCCGTGGTACGAAGATTGATAATCTCGTCCAGATTGCGCACAACGTGATGATTGGAGAAAATTCAGTTATCGCGGCTCAGGCGGGCATCGCCGGTAGCACAAGAATCGGCAAGGATGTAACCTTGGCGGGGCAGGTGGGTGTCGTTAACCACATCCGGATTGGTGATGGAGCCAAGATCGGACCCCAATCGGGAGTCCCGAAATCGGTTCCAGCCGGGGCGACTCTTTCGGGCGGTATTGCCGCTGCTCCGCATCGTGAGTGGTTGAAGGTGATGACGCTTTTGCCCCAGTTGCCGAAACTGTGGCACTCCGTGCGGCAATTG
Source organism: Candidatus Udaeobacter sp. (assembly GCA_035641275.1). Taxonomy (GTDB): domain Bacteria; phylum Desulfobacterota; class Binatia; order UBA9968; family UBA9968; genus DASQUN01. The sequence continues at coordinate 2,605 of DASQUN010000110.1, forward strand.
GAAAAAAAGATGGCGGAGATTCTCCAGGGAGGCAAAGGAGCCTGAGCGCCATGCTCGATGTTAAGGAAATCTTCAAGCATCTTCCCCATCGTTATCCTTTCCTACTGGTAGATCGGATTGTCGAGATTCACGGGGACGAAAAAATCGTCGGTATAAAAAACGTGTCCTTCAACGAGCCTTTTTTTCAAGGCCATTTCCCGAACCGTCCAGTCATGCCGGGCGTATTGATTTGCGAAGCCATGGCGCAGGTCGGCGCCATGTTTGCGCACAAAGCTCGTGCCGAAACCGACGGCGGCAAGGTTTTCGTCCTGACGGGGCTCGACAAAGTGAAGTTCAAGCGTCCAGTCGAACCCGGGGACCAACTCCGCCTGGAGCTCACCTGTTTGAAACGTAGGGGCTCGTTTTGGAAGATGCAGGGAGTGGCTTTGGTCGATGGCAAATTGGTGGCCCAGGCGGAAATCTCGGCGATGGAAATCGAGATGGAATAGGCGGGAGTTCGCCGGCAGAGTAGATGAGAAAGATTCATGAGACCGCCGTAGTTGATCCGCGCGCGGAATTGGACGTCGATGTCGAGGTGGGTCCGTATTCAGTGATCGGTCCGGGAGTGAGGATCGGTAAAGCAACGAAAATCAAATCCCATGTGGTTGTCGAAGGTCGGACAGCGCTGGGGCAAGGCAATGTCATTTTTCAGTTCGCCAGTGTGGGCTCGAGTCCTCAAGACCTCAAATTCAAAGGCGAGCCCAGCGAGCTCATCATTGGAAATCAAAACATCATCAGAGAGTACGTTTCGCTCAATCCCGGAACCGTCGGAGGAGGCATGGTGACTCGAGTCGGCGATCACAACCTCTTCATGATGCATTGCCACATCGCTCACGATTGTATCCTGGGAAGTCGAAACATCATCGCGAACGGAGCGACCCTGGGCGGGCACGTTATCATCCAGGATTACGTTATTGTGGGTGGATTGGTCGGCATTCATCAGTTTGTGAAAATCGGTTCCGGTGCGATCCTCGGTGCCGGTTCCATGGTTTCCAAGGATGTCCCGCCTTTTTGCAATGCAACCGGAGATCGTGCTCGGCTCCACGGATTGAATATTGAAGGATTGAGGCGCCGGGGGTTTGACCGAGCGAAGATCGATGCACTTAGAAAGGCCTACCGAATCATCTTCAAGTCCAAATTAAAAACCAAGGATGCCTTAGACAAGGTTCGTCGAGAAGTGCTCCTTTCCCCCGAGATCGAGAATCTCGTTTCATTTGTGGCCAATTCCCAGCGTGGAATCTGTCGCTGATCGGGAGTTCGTTGCTTTTCGTTTTGTCCCAAATGCATTTGGGCACGTGAAAAAGCTAGGACTAATCGCCGGCAACGGGAAGTTTCCGTTGATATTCGCCGAAGAGGCGAAACGACTCGGATACACATTGGTGACCGTGGCTCACCGGGGCGAGACACTGGAGGAAATCGCTA
>DASQUN010000111.1:0-3766 GCA_035641275.1 Candidatus Udaeobacter sp.
CGGTAGGGAATACAAGCGGTGTCACGGGAAATAGGAGCTTTGTTCCTTTTGAATCCCACATGCAACAAGTCACGTCGACCTGGCCAACCTAAAGGTCCCCGGCTTCAAGTTCGCGGGCGTCGCTTGCGGAATTAAGAAAAGTAACAGGAAGGATCTTGCTTCAATCGTGTCTGACCGACCCGCTGCTGCAGCGACCAGTCAGGTCAAGGCGGCACCGGTCATTGTCGGTATGGGGCATGCCTAGGTAAGACGGGCGCCTGTCTGGGAATCAATTCGAGGCTGGTTTTGTCGTCTTGCAGAGGATCATTTGGAGTCCGACTCCCGCGAGCCAACCTCGCGTGGACTTCGGATCTATCTCACGAGTACGTCCGCATTAATTCGGCTTATCTAACGTGAGTTGGTGTCGCGAGCGATTGTGGACGGCCTAAGGCAGGTCTGGCGTCAGTGTGTTAGCGGATGTATTTCGAAGCCTGCTTGTTCATCTTCATCGTGGGCGCCGAAGGTCGTGCTTTTTCCGGCTCCCAGTTTCATGATCTTACCTTTGAACTCCGGTAAATCTTTCGTCGCATTTCTTGTGTCGATGACTAATCTGGCCGAGGCGATGATTTTGCGGAAATCATAGACGCTGTGATCCGTCAGAATGACGATGCAATCTTGGCTTGCGATAGTGACGGGGGTCACTTCGATTGATTTCATCCCGTTGCCATTCAGCCTGAGCGAGGGAACCAGCGGATCGTTGTATGAGAGGATCGCGCCCTTATCCTTCAACATCCGCATGATATCGAGCGCGGGAGACTCGCGGCAATCGCTGACATTTTTCTTGTAAGCGACGCCGAGGATTAAAACCTTGGAGTCGCGAATGCTCTTGGAAAAACGGTTGAGCCCCTCTCCGACCATCGTCGTGACCACGGAGGGCATCATGCCGTTGATTTCAGATGCCAACCCAATGAATCGGGCTTGGAAATTCAGCGCTTTCAGTTTCCAAGCGAGGTAATGGGGATCAATGGGAATGCAATGACCGCCCAACCCGGGGCCTGGATAGAAAGGAATGAAGCCGAACGGCTTAGTCGCGGCTGCGTCGATGACTTCGTAAACATCCACTCCGAGAACATCGCACATCAAAGCTAGTTCGTTGACCATTCCGATGTTAACGCTGCGGAAGGTGTTCTCCAGCAGTTTGACCATTTCGGCGCATTTCGTGCTGGATACCGGAATGACACGGTCAATAAACTGAGAATAGAATAGGCGACCCATTTCGCTGCACTCGTCAGTTATTCCGCCGACAATCTTTGGAGTGTTGCGGGTGTTGAAAGACGGATTACCTGGATCGATTCGTTCTGGGGAAAAGGCTAGGAAGAAGTCTTTGCCAACCCGCAGGCCCGAACTTTCGAGTTCCGGTAAGATCAACTCATCCGTCGTGCCGGGATAAGTCGTGCTTTCGAGCACGATCAGTTGCCCTGAGTGCAGGTGTGTTTGAATTTCTTTTGTCGCTGCCAAGATAAACGAGATATCGGGATCGCGGCTTTTACTCAGCGGCGTCGGGACGCAAATGCTAACCGTGTCGGCGTTCCTCAGCGCTGTAAAATCTGACGTCGGCGTGAAATGCCCAGTTTCTGTCACCTCAGCGAGGTTGTTTTCAGGGACATCCAGGATGTAGGATTTGCCTCGTTTGAGCGTAGCAATCTTGCTATCGTCAAGATCAATGCCGATTACGTTAAAACCCGCAGCTGCCATCTCCATCGCCAGGGGCAAACCGACGTAGCCCAGTCCGATCACTGCGGCTGTCGCTTGTCTATTCTCGAGTTTTTCCCTTAGCATTTTCAAATTACGAGACCCCCTGTTTTCACCGATTGGTTGCGGCCGAGCGATCCATTTTGAATTCCTGAACACGGATGTTGTATTTATCGATGAGATCATACAAATTGACTCGACTAATTCCAAGGTCTCTTGCGGCACGACTTACGATACCTCTGTTTCTCGAAAGGGCCTCCTTAACAAATTCCATCTCGAGGACCCTTTTGGCGAATTTTAGATTCATGTCCGTCGGGTTGTGGCCGGATCCAGCAACAACGTCAATGGAGCGGAAAACGTCCTGTATCGTTGCAAGTTTTCCAACGATTCTGTGAAATCCTTCTTCGAAGCCAGAAAAACTCTGCTGGATGCGCTGTTTGACTTGATGGATGTGAAAGGCGCGTTGAATCGTAATCTTAATCTCGTCCAGGCGAACCGGTTTCGAGTAATAATCAAAAGCGCCCAAGCGTATGGCTTGCAGCGCATTAATATCATCACGATTGGCTGTGACAATGATCACCCGGGTAGACGGCTCTTGAAAAAGCATCTGTTTGAGTAGCCGCAAACCACCGAGATCGTCTGGGTTCTGTGGGTTCAAGGAAAGGTCCAGCGTTACGACGGGTGGTTTTTCATGCTCGAATGTTTCTCGAGCTCCCGCCTCGCTGGCAGTCGTGAACACCTGGTAATCAGGCTCGAGCGCCCAGTGCATCTGCTCCAGAATATTCTCCTCATCGTCCACCAGAAGGATTTTGGGCTTCACGCGATTATGCTCCTTCGCTTGGGTGTTTGGCAGTTATGAAGGCTTTCTTCAAGTTTCCGGGTCTCCCGTGATAATGAAGCTATTTCTCGGGAGTAAAACGTGTTGATGTGCCTCAGCGGTAACCATTCGGAATTCGATATGAACGCAAGGACAGTGCCATGCAGGATGTTTTCTTGTGCAGCAGAATCGTTCCAGTTACGTCCTGAAAATGATTGTTGCCAGAGGCTCAAATGCCCGAAAGTCATGCGGATTGATCTAAACAGGAAAAAAACGACTGATCGCGATTTTAATCCTGAATTAGCAGATGTGTCCTCCCGCGCTATGGTCATGGCTCGCGTACAACAGGATGTTGAGATTCCCTAGGATTTCTGTGTTGCCTTTTCCATCTTTTTTCTCAAGCTGAGCGGCCGCATGTCCGTCCAGACTTCCTTGATGTACGCCAGGCATTCCGCTTTGGGGCCGCTTTTGCCAGCGTCCTTCCATCCCAGAGGATTCTCTCGATCGGCCGGCCAGATCGAGTACTGCTCCTCGTGATTCATTACCACCTTGTAAATGGTGTTGTCTTCTCTTTCTTCCATAGCTTCTCTCCTCTTTGCGTTTGCCTATTAATCTTTTGACCAGTCGGCACTCTATTTCCTCCTAGGCCCGAGGTGAAGCAATGAGTGCTGTCTCTCTAGAGCATGTGAATTAACGAATTTGGATCGAGTATTTCCTTGTCGCGGTGGCTGATGCCGGCGAGGCTATAACCGCCTTCGGAAAGAATCGCATACTGCCCCTCTTCGAGTCGGTGGGAATTCGGATCGAATTGGAATGTTTCACTAATGGAACTCACGAACGTCGTCTGAGCCGCGGTGCCGATCAGCAAAGTCTTCTTGCTATGGGCGCAAAAAATTCGTGGCGATTCACAATTGGATATTACTGCAATCGCGAAATCGCCTTCGATCTGTTGTAAGGCTTGCGCGAACGCTTCTTCCACCGAGTGGCTTACCCAGTAGGTTTCTTCCATAAGGTGAGCAAAGACTTCGGCGCTCGACTCCGAGAAGAAGAAATGGCGACCCGTGGTTTCCAGGTTCGCCCTGAGCCGCTGACTGTTTGAAATCACGCCATCATTGACGACGGCAAACTTTCCGTCGCAGCTAAGGTGAGGTTGCGCGTTTTTGCGTGAGATCCTGCTGCCTTCCACGAGCTTGCCGATATGGCCGATGCCGAGGCAGC
>DASQUN010000112.1:0-6120 GCA_035641275.1 Candidatus Udaeobacter sp.
AGGCGCCTGCCTTGCCAGAAAATATTCTAGCGAGGCGAGTTAAATTTAGCCTGCCTCAAAGGGCGGACAGACCCTTTCCAACGGTATATAGGAGCGAAACGGTCAGATCGGTAGATCGTCACGGCCCAGTTCGATTGACGCTCTTTACTTTGGCGGTCGTCTCGCCGATTCTGCGAAGTTTCTCTAGCTGATCCATGGCTGCGCGGGGGTTTATTGCATCTGGCTCCGCCCGCAACCGCGTGTCGCCCCACCAACTGATCCGCTGCAGCCGCACGATCCCAGCTCTACAGCTTTCGCCGGAGCCCGGTCTTAGGATAGAAGCCGGCTGCAAGCTTAAAGTGCCATATCCCAATTTGCGCTTCTGCCGCCCTTTTCCAGGCAAATTTTGGCGAGCATTGCTTTCAATCGAGAGTGTGATTTGCAGAAGAGGATATGATATTCAAAATTTTGCCTATGGTTGATGTCGCTGCAAACTGTCGAGCAATCCAGAGCCGTATTGTCGACGCGGCGGTACGATCAAAGCGAAACCCTCAAGAGATTAGGTTGCTAGCCGCTGCCAAATCGCAAACTATCGAGGCGATCCGGACAGCTATTGCCGCTGGCGTCGCCCTTGTCGGTGAGAATTATGTCCAGGAGGCGCAAGACAAGAAACGCGCTCTTTCAGAGCCAATCGAATGGCACATGATCGGTCACCTCCAGCGCAACAAAACAAAAATTGCGGTAGAAGTCTTCGATCTGATCGAATCTTTAGATAGCTTCGAGTTAGCGCGTGAAATTGATAAGGAAGGCCGCAAGAAGGGGAAAAAGGTTCGCGCTTTCCTAGAGGTAAACCTGGCCGGTGAAGAATCAAAGTCGGGGCTCGCCAAACATAAGGTCTTGGATCTATTAAAGGCCGTTAGTGAACTATCGAATCTCAAAGTTGACGGACTGATGGCGGTTCCTCCATTTAGAGAAGATCCGGAAGAAGTTCGTCCTTACTTTCGGGAGTTGCGCGAGCTGCAACTGAAGCTCAAAGAACAGCGACTTCCCAACGTTGATCTGAAAGACCTCTCAATGGGTATGACGCACGACTTTACCGTTGCCATTGAAGAGGGGGCTACGATCGTACGCATTGGCACGGCTCTCTTTGGCCCGAGAAAGACGTAAAAAGGAATGTTCTTACTGACAAACTTCTTAATTGCCGTCGCCCAGGTCCTGGACTATATACTTTGGGCCTACATTTGGATACTTTTCGGCCGGGTTGTGGTCTCGTGGGTCAACGCCGATCCGCATAATCCGATCGTTCGCTTCTTATACAATGCGACGGAGCCTGTTCTGCAAAGACTCCGACGGTTGTTGCCGCTCTATGCTGGCGGTTTCGATCTTTCGCCGATCATCGCCTGGATCGGAATCGTATTCTTACAGCGTTTTCTCGTGCATTCGCTCTATGACTTGGCTTATGCAATAAGGTAAGCGGCCCAGTTAGAGGATGCGCTAATGAAGTCTATTGACGCTGCCGACATTCATGAAAACCTGTAGATGGCTTTTTTCTGGTTTGATCGGGGCCCAGATTGAGCAATTCAAAGCCTGCCGAAAAGAAACGCTGGTTCAAAAAGGGCCTTTTTCTAGCGAGATATTTCGGGTAACAACGGCGAAAACCCCTAGCTGTTTTGTTAACCACATTGAGGAGGAGCGAAACCATGAAGGTTTTTCTAGCCGGGAGCTGGGTTGATAAATCGAATAAGATCGAGGTGAGAAACCCTTTCGACAATTCGATTATTGATACTGTACCAAAAGCCGACTCGGGCGATGTCGAAACAGCGTTGGCCTTCGCCGAGCGCGGCGCCAAAGCAATGGCAAAGCTTTCAAGCTACGACCGGTGGAGGATTTTACGTAAGACGGCCGATCTCATGGCCGCCCGTAGTGAGGAACTCGGGCAACTCATCTCGAAGGAAGAGGGTAAAGTCGTTGCTGAGGGCCGTGGCGAAGCTGCCCGAGCCGTCGAAACTATGATGGGATCCGCGGAAGAGGCGAAACGGCTCCACGGCGAGACCGTGCCGTTGGATGCCGATCCGAGCGGATCCAAGAAGTTAGGCTTCACGCTGCGCGTTCCCTGCGGCGTTGTAGCGGCCATCGCGCCGTTTAATTTCCCGCTCAATTTGGTCTGTCACAAGGTCGGGCCAGCTTTGGCCGCGGGTAACTCGGTAATCGTGAAACCGGCGTCGGATACGCCGCTTTCGGCCTTAAGGCTCACGGAGATTTTGCTTGAGGCCGGACTGCCGCCCGAAGGCATCCAGTGTATTCCCGGCTCTGGCGGTGAGATTGGCGATGCCATCGTCAAGGATCGTCGCGTGCGCAAGATCACGTTTACCGGCAGCAGGGAAATTGGCGATCGAATCTGTCGTATGGCCGGTATCAAAAAGGTAACCATGGAGCTCGGCTCCAACAGTCCTCTCATTATCATGCCGGACGCGGATCTGGAAAAAGTAGCCGCGGCGGTGGTGATGACTGGCTACGGGAATGCGGGCCAAACGTGTATTTCGACGCAGCGGGTTCTAACGTCAAAGAAGATCTACGGCGATTTTCTCGGTGCCCTGAAGCCCAAAGTAGAAGCGCTGACCACCGGGAATCAGCTCGATGAAAGCTCCAAAGTCGGGCCGATGGTGAAGGAGAGTGAAGCCGTGCGCGTGGATAGCTGGATTAACGAAGCAGTTGCGAGTGGTGCTCGGCTGGTCGCCGGCGGGGGAAGACGCGGTGCCATTTACATGCCCGCTATCGTGGCGGATGTGAAACCAGAGATGCGTATTTCCCGTGACGAGTTGTTCGGACCTGCGGTGGGCGTTGCACCTTTCAATACCATTGAAGAAGCGATCGCGCTAGCGAACGACAGCGTTTATGGGCTGGCTGCGGGTATTTTTACCGAGAACGTCGAATGGGCCATGAAATTCGCCCGTGAAGCGGAAGCCGGCAACCTCCATGTTAATTGGGGACCGCAATGGCGTGTTGATTTGATGCCCTACGGCGGGCTGAAGGATTCGGGCTTCGGAAAGGAAGGGCCGCGGTACGCAGTGGAAGAGATGACTGAGCTTAAGATGGTTGTTTTTCACCTGAATTCCTAGCTATGAGGCTGGACGGGCGAAACCCAAGACAACTCAGGCCACTAACGATTACACCGAGCTACATCAAGACAGCTGACGGGTCGGTGTTGATTGAAATCGGCGACACAAAGGTGATTTGCACGGCGAAACTCGAAGACCGGGCGCCACAATTTTTGCGCAATACGGGTAAAGGCTGGATCACCGCAGAATACGGGATGCTCCCAGGCTCTTCACAGGCCCGGATTGGGCGCGAGTCCTCGCGAGGAAAAATTGGCGGTAGAACGCACGAGATCCAGAGGCTCATCGGCCGAAGTTTGCGGGCCATCGCCAATCTCAAAAACCTCGGCGAAAGAACGGTCTGGATCGACTGCGACGTGATTCAGGCCGACGGGGGGACCCGAACGGCTTCGATTACGGGTGCATATGTCGCGCTTGTAGAAGCGGTACGGGTTTGGCTCAAGTGCGGGATTATCACCTCGGATCCGATCGAAGATTCGGTTGCCGCCGTGAGCATTGGAGTTGTCGATGGTAAAGTCCTCTTGGACCTCTCCTATCAGGAAGATAGTCACGCCGAGGTGGACATGAATTTCGTAATGACCGGTTCGGGCAGGTTTGTCGAAGTGCAAGGAACGGCCGAAAGCGCTCCTTTCACAAAGAAGCAGATGGAGCGTATGGCGGATATAGCGCAGGATGGTATTCGCGAGATCCTCAAATTGCAGAGGAAGGTCCTCGCCTCAATGTCCTAACAAACTCACCCGTGATTGAATTGCTTGTCGGTACGACGAATCAAAAAAAGTTTGCCGAAGTGCAAGCTTTCCTTGGGCCGCTTCCACTAAGAATTCTCTCGCTGAAGAGCCTAGGAAACTGGCCGGCCATTGTGGAAGACGGCACCACCTTCGAGGATAACGCACTCAAAAAGGCGAGGACGCTAGCCGAATATACGGGCTATCTCACGTTAGCCGACGACTCGGGCTTGGAGGTGGATGCTCTAGGCGGAGCGCCAGGAATCTACTCAGCACGGTACTGCGGTGAAGAGAGCAACGACCATAAGAACAACGAAAAACTGCTTCACGAATTGCGGGGAGTGCCGGAAGAGAAGAGAACCGCGCGTTTTATTTGTGCGTTGGTGCTTTGCCGGCCAAACTCTCGCGGTTTCAGGGAGTGGACTGCGCGGAAGTCCTGTGAAGGACGCATCGCTTTTGAACTCAAAGGAGATTACGGGTTTGGTTATGATCCGCTCTTTTTTTATCCGCCGTTTGGAAAAACTTTCGGTGAGATCGATCAGGAAACCAAGGCGACGGTGAGTCATCGCGGTAAAGCGCTCCAGAAACTGGCGGAGATGCTGCCCACGCTCTTTGATTTAAACGCAAAACCTTGATTTCATGCAGTGCCTGTGTAGAATGACTCAGATTATTTTGACGGGGCGTAGCGCAGCCTGGTAGCGCACCTGCCTTGGGCGCAGGGGGTCGGAAGTTCAAATCTTCTCGCCCCGACCATTTTAAAAGCTCTGAGTAAATGAGTGTTGAGTGGGAAGGTCAGCTCACCGCTTGTTACTCGCTGTTGTTTTTGGCGCCAGTAGCTCAGCTGGATAGAGCAACGGCCTTCTAAGCCGTAGGTCAGGGGTTCGAATCCCTTCTGGCGCGCCAGAATGGTTTTGAATGCGGTGAGTGTAGCTCAATATGGTTAGAGCACTGGACTGTGGCTCCAGGGGTTGAGGGTTCAAATCCCTTCACTCACCCCAAATCTTATGGGAGCTTTTTCTTTAGCTTTCGCGTTCTGACTTTATCCTCGCATGGCTATGGGCCGCTAGCTCAGTTGGTAGAGCAGCTGACTCTTAATCAGCGGGTCCGGAGTTCGAGTCTCCGGCGGCCCACCAAATCTTTTAAGCAGTTCCGTACGTCTTCCTTGAAATGTTTTGAAATCCGGCTCCCGTTCGCTTGCCGGTAAGGCGGTCGGTTCGGTTGTTCTTGTCAGCGAGACGGAAGCTTCGCAGTAGCACCACCGCTTTGAGCGTCCAGGAAATTCATGTCTGATGACGGCGGTGGTGCTAATGATCAGGATAGTTAGTGGTTCATTCCCATCGCGAACAGGTACTGTTTTGTGGAATCTTTGAGGTTGCCGCCACGCGCGAAGATCCGGCAATGCGAACTCTCAGCCAGCTGAACTTTCGGTCGGAGTCGAATTGTTGCTCACGAGACAATCCACTCAGCGCGTTTAGGCCCTACGCAATGGTCCGATCTGCTATTCTCCCCCTGAATCCGAACTCGCCGAGTCTGTATTGTTAAGCCTTGGCTTTGGTGAGATAATTCCTCAGGTGGCTTGGCAATCGCGTTCTTCGGACCTGATCGGGAGAGCAATGGCCGTTGAAGAAGGCCCTTTCATATACGATGCCTCTGGAGGTTTGCCTCCAAGCAGCCGTGGTGCGAGGCGTTCTTGTCACGAATGAGGATCGTCTCAACAATTACTTGTTCTCCTAAGAGACGGCGACGAAGCCGTCTCTTTGAAAGACGGAACGCTGGAAACGGTGAGCCGAAAAAGCGTGACTGCGTGCTCCGATGAGTATCTCCTTACGCGCAGGAAATATTCTTAATCGCCGACTGGAGCCCCCAGTACAGATCCGATCGTTCGGGTTTGGAGCACCTGTACGTCAAGAAGGAAGAGCAGGGCGTTGCTCAGTGCGGGCGCCTATTGGTCCAAGGAAACATTCATATTGCGCCAGGTGGCTTAGTTGAGCTTTGAGGGTGCCGGTGGATTCGCGGTTTCCAACTGAAATCAACCATGTCAAATCTGCAGGCGTTGTTCGGATTACCTGGAACGATGGCCACGTGGGAGAATACGTGGAGGAATACCTCCGCGGATACTGTCCCTGCGCACTCTGTCAGGGGCACGGCGCTCAACGAACATTCATTTCTGTGCCCGAGGCAACGCTGCAGGATATCCGCGCCGTGGGCAACTACGCTATCGAGTTTGCATGGCAAGATGGCCATAGCACGGGAATCTACACTTACGAGTACTTGCGGTCGATTTGCCCTTGCCCTGAGCA
>DASQUN010000113.1:0-5249 GCA_035641275.1 Candidatus Udaeobacter sp.
TGCTAAAAGCGGTTGCGGGCGGGGGCGGCAAAGGGTTGCGACTGGTTCGCTCGCGAAGAGAAATCTCCTCGGCCTATCGCGCCGTTCGGTCGGAAGCTGCCTCATCTTTCGGCGACCCAAGACTCTACGTAGAAAAATATATCGAGAGGCCCCGCCACGTTGAGATTCAAATTCTTGCAGATAAATACGGCCGAGTTATCCATCTATACGACCGTGAATGTTCAATCCAGCGGCGCCATCAAAAAATCATCGAGGAGTCTCCCGGTCCCGGCCTTGATGATCGCACTCGACGGCGGCTCGGCCGCATCGCGATCCAAGGCGCGCGGGCGGTAAGATACGTGGGAGCCGGCACCCTGGAGTTCCTGTTGGACCAGGAACAAAACTTTTACTTTCTAGAGATGAATACGCGGCTTCAAGTGGAGCACGCGATTACCGAAAGGGTCGTAGGCATCGACCTGGTGAAGGCGCAAATCGAAGTCGCCGCCGGCGGTTACCTGCCATGGCGCCAACGCCATATCACTCAGACCGGCCATGCTATCGAGTGTCGGATTTATGCCGAGGATGCCGAAAACGATTTCATGCCCTTTCCCGGCAAGATCGAAGGGCTTCGACTGCCGGAGGGACTCGGGGTGCGCAACGATTGCGGGGTCTATGAGGAAGCGGAAGTGCCCATTTACTATGATCCGATGATCGCGAAGCTAATTACTTGGGGCGAAAATCGCGTGGAGGCAATTCTCCGTATGCGCCGCGCATTGCGGGAATATCAAGTGCGAGGGATAAAAACCAATATTGCTTTCCATCAATGGATATTGCGCCACCCTCGCTTCATGTCAGGTGATTTTAACACGGGCTTTATCGACGAGGAATATCGCTCTATGAGGAAAGAGGAACTCTATCCACACAAAGAGATTGCCCTCGCCTCTGCGGCGATCGCCGCACTGCACCGCGAGCACGAACTCACCTTGGGCCTGTTAGCTAAAGGGGCTGCCGAGCCGTCCAAATGGCGCGACCAAGGAAAGAGAAGCTCGCTCCGAGCCCCCGGCACGTCCTCTAACCGACGCAACTGGCGGCGTTTTTAAAGTCATCCCATGGCGTTCATAGCAAAACTGGGTGAGCAGACCTACACGGTCGAAATTGAGGAGGTCCATAAGTCCGTCTATCGCGTCTCGGTCGATGGCAACGATTTCCTAGTGGATGGAAAGAAGACCGGACGCACCAACTATTCATTAATTGTTAACAATCGCTCTTTTGAGATCGAAGTTGACAATTCCGAAGACCAATATCGAGTACTCGTCGACGGCAGGAACTATCACGTCCACTTGGTCGATGAAAGGCGGATGCGCGTCGGAGGCACACAATCGGGTCTTCATCTCCAGGGTCGGCAGAAGGTATGCGTGCCCATGCCCGGCAAGGTTATCGCCGTCTTGGTTTCGGAAGGCGATACGGTCGAAAAAGGTCACGGCCTGGTCATCGTCGAGGCGATGAAGATGGAAAATGAGGTTCGCAGTCCAGTTACAGGAGAGGTCAAAGAAATCAGGGTGAAGCCCGGGGACGCCGTAGAGGGGGGCGCGGTGCTTGCGATTGTCGAATAATTTGCCTATAAAAAAGTTTTTTCGCGCGGCATTCTTGTCAGAGAATTCCTTTCATGTTATAGACGCCACAAAGTGATTCCGAAAAAATGCTTTTTTACAAAAGGGGTTGGCGTCCATAAGGAAAAGCTGGCCTCGTTCGAGCTCGCGTTGAGGACGGCCGGATTGGCTTACTGCAATCTGGTTCTTGTCTCGAGCATCTACCCCCCTTTTTGTAAACGAATTTCCAAGGAAGAGGGAATCAAACTTTTACGCCCCGGTGAGATCGTCTTCTGTGTTTACGATCGCGAAAGCACCAACGAGCCCAACCGGCTGGTTGCCGCTTCGGTGGGTGTGGCGATTCCTGCCGATCAAGAACAGTATGGTTACCTCTCCGAGCATCATTCCTTCGGTGAAACGGAAGAAAAGGCGGGGGAATATGCCGAGGACTTAGCCGCGAGCATGCTCGCGACGACGCTGGGTATTGAATTCGATCCGGACACCGCTTGGGACGAGCGGGAAAATCTTTTCAAAATGTCCGGCAAGATCGTTCGCACTTCCAATATCACCCAGTCCGCCATCGGCAACAAAGACGGTCTGTGGACGACTGTCTTTTCCGCCTGCGTTTTCGTCAATGACGATAACTAGCCGCCAGCGCGACAAACAGCCCGGCTAGAAATGATGTTCTTTGTTTCGGCCTAGGATTCCTTGCCGACAGATTCGCCTCTTTGCCGCGCAAAGTAGGCCACGCCAATACTGACACCATAGAGCAGACTGAGCGGCAACATGAGGAGCGCCTGATAGACCAGGTCCGGCGGCGTCAAAACGGCGGCCAGGATGGCAATGCCAATAATGGCGTATCGAATATGGCGGATTAGAAAGTGGTGGTCGATGAGACCCACTCGGGACAAAAAGTAGGCAAGGACCGGCAACTCAAACATGATCCCGAACGCCAGAACGAGCCGGGACATCAGGGAGAGGTAGTCGCCGACCTGGATCAATGGCTGCACGCCGATGACCTGATATCTTCGTAGCAGAAAATCGAGGCCGAGCTGGAACACCACATCATAACAAAAGATGGCGCCGGCAATAAAAAACAGCGAGCCAAAAAAGACAAAGCTTCGCGTGTAGCGCTTTTCGTGCTCATAAAGTCCCGGGGCGACAAACTGCCATGCCTGCCAAAGGAGCACCGGCAACGCGACGATGAATGCCGCGACAAAAGAGACTTTCATTTTGGTGAAAAACGCCTCGGTTACCGAAACTCCGATAAGCGTCAGGCCAGGGATCTGTATGCGCCGCAGCGGTTCCGCCAGAATGGCAAAGATTTTTTCTGACACGGCGAAGCAGCCTAGGAAAGCGATGGCGATGGCGGTAAAGGATTTGACGAGACGAGAGCGAAGCTCTTGCAGATGAGAGGTAAAGGGCATCTGGACATCGGCCGGCTGCCCTGTACCTTGGCTCGTATTCACTTTTGCTCTGGAGGGGAGACCGAATGAGGCTCGGGATTCGTTTCAGATGGTTTTTCCAGAAATGGGTCGTCTTTCACAGTGGCCTGTGGCGATGAGTCGTCGATCTCATGCTCCATCTGCCTGAATTCGTCTTTTAGTTCATCCGTGGCGCGACGAAACTCCGCCATCCCTTTGCCCAATGCACGGGCGAGCTCTGGCAGTTTCTTGGGACCCAGAACGATGAGCGCCAGAGCCAGGATCAAAAGCAGCTCCGGCATGCCGATGCCGAACATGAGAGTAAACTATTCGATTTCTTTGAGCTTGGCAAGTTAAGCGCGAATCGTTTTGCAGCCTCGCTCTCTAGATGTTAGGGTTTGGTATGGGAAACACGGCCGTTGTTGTCGATCGGGAGTACTTGAAGCACGAGCCAGGCGACTTTCACCCAGAGCGTCCCGAGCGAATCCAGTGTCTACTCGATTTCGCTGATGACCTGGATAAACAACGGTTTCAGATCTTGCCGCCGAAAGCCGCAATGAGAGCGGATATCGAATCTTGCCATGACGCGGACTATGTCACACTCGTCGAATCGACGTCGCGGGCAAACCGATACGCCTTGGACGGCGATACCGTTACTTGCCGAGATTCGTTTGGCGTGGGTCTGCTTGCGGTGGGGGGGCTGTTGCGACTTCTGGATTCAATCGCTGAACGCGACGCGCAAAACGGCTTTGCGTTGGTGCGCCCGCCCGGTCACCACGCGTTGAGAAATCAGGCCATGGGTTTTTGCTTATTCAATACGATCGCCATTGGCGCGCAGCATCTTAAACGGACACACGGAGCGCAGCGCGTCCTGATTGTGGACTGGGACGTTCACCACGGCAACGGCACCCAAGACGCATTTTATGATGACCCGTCGGTCCTTTTCATTTCGACCCATCAATATCCTTACTACCCCGGCACCGGCGCCCTCGAGGAAACGGGCGCTAAAGAAGGAGAGGGTTACACGATTAATGTGCCGCTGCCGGCAGGCTGTGCCGACGCGGAGTACCTTCGAGTCTTTCACGACGTCGTTGTGCCCGCGGCACAGAGATTCGAGCCGCAATGGATTCTGGTTTCGGCGGGATTTGATGCCCACCGCCGGGATCCACTCGGGGGAATGGCTGTGACCGAAGAAGGGTTTGCCGGAATGGCGGAGCACCTGCTTCAACTAGCGGATCAATACACCGAGGGTAAGGTCGCCTTTTTGCTGGAAGGCGGATATGATCTCGCCGCCCTGCGGAATTCCGTGGCGGCAGTACTCCAGGTTATGCAACAAGCGCGTCCCCGTAACATCGTACGACCGATTGCCGATCGAATAGAGCCTCTCATTCATCGAATCGAACAAGTCCGCGAAAAGTATCGCTAGCGCGGAAAACTATTGACCCCCTCAGCGGACTGTTTTATCTATTTATAACCTCACAGACGGAGGCAGACCGTGGCAACAACTGAAGATCGAAGAGTTGTCGTAACCGGGCTTGGACTGGTGACACCTCTGGGAACCGGAGTACAAAACAATTGGAACTCCTTGATCTCTGGACGTTCCGGTATCAGGTCCATCGACCGCTTTCCCAATGTAGAGGCGTTCGCTACCCGGATCGCCGGCCAAGTACCGGACTTTCGAGCTGAAGATTTTATCGAACCGAAAGAGATCAAGAAGATGGATCTCTTTATCCAATACAGCGTAGCGGCTGCGGCCATGGCAATGGAGGACAGTGGTTTTAGGATCGATCCTCATGAAGCCGAAGGGGTGGGCGTAATCATCGGCGTCGGACTCTGCGGGATCGATACCATAGAGGCGACGGAGCGGGCCTATCTCGATGGCGGCCCGCGAAAAATTTCTCCCTTCTTCATTCCGAAAGTCATTTCAAATCTCGCTCCTGGACAAATCGCTATTCGACATGGCGCAAAAGGGGTGAACTGGACGCCCACCTCGGCGTGCGCCTCGGGGAATCACGCCATCGGCGAAGCCTTTCATCTCATTCGCCGTGGCCTGCAGGAGGCTGTCATTGCCGGCGGAGCCGAATCGGCCATTACGCCGCTTGGGGTCGGCGGGTTCAGTGCGATGAAGGCGCTATCGACGCGGAATGCCGAACCGGAACGGGCCAGTCGCCCATTCGATAAAGAAAGGGACGGTTTTATTATCGGCGAAGGCTCGGGTGTGTTGATTTTGGAGGAAAGAGAGAGAGCGCTGAAGCGA
>DASQUN010000114.1:0-2149 GCA_035641275.1 Candidatus Udaeobacter sp.
TTGTTCGTAGATAACTTGCATTGCCCTTACCCCCGTCCATAGCTATTACGCCATGACCAAAAGAGTATTCGTCTTGAAAAGATTCTCTTATGCGTGCTTCCCAACGTGCGGAGCGACAGACAGCGTTCCCTTGGAATACTCCGGTCCTACTCTGTGCAGGCTCGAAGCACTAGACGCAGATCGACCGCCGGTCATTGGTCTTCGGCAACGCAACGTTATCATCTTCATCTGCTGTGTTGTACCCATTGGTACATGAATTACTCTGTGGTGAATACGGATTCGGATCGATGGATTCTTAAACTTCGTGCCCTGGCGGCCGGCGTGGTGATTCGCTGCGCGTCGTTTGGCGTGTTACCAAGAGTGCGTCGACGGCGAACGCGCCTTGACCCTTTGGCAATACGAGCACTGGATTCAAATCCATCTCGGCGATGTCGTTGCCTAAGTCATAGGCTAACCATGAAAGTCGCGCAGCCATCTCAGCTAGCGCCTCGATATCAACTGGAGGAGCGCCACGAACGCCAGTAAAAAGCGCGCGGCCCTTTAGACTTTCGAGAGCCCGGCGCGCTTCTGCTGCACTGATGGGAGGTATACGGAGCTGGACGTCTTTCAGAACTTCGACGAATACACCACCCAATCCCATGACCATAGTCGGTCCGAGTTGATCGTCGCGGGAAATGCCGAGCAAGCATTCCACACCTTTAATTTGCTTCTGAACCAAGACCCCTTCGATCTTCGCGTCAGGTCTTGCCCCGCGCACGTGCGCGAGCATCTCATCATAGCCGCTTTGGACGGCGGCAGCGGTTTCCAAACCGAGCCTGAGAGCCCCCGCCTCGGTTTTGTGCGGAATATCCACCGATGCGACTTTCAGGACACAAGGATAGCCGAGCGTCTCAGCTGCGCTCACCGCCTCGTGCTGTGAGTGCGCCATGACCGCCGACGCTAGAGGGATTCCGTAAGCCCGAAGCAGCTGGTCAGTCGCCGCGTACGGCAGAACCCCGCTTCCGAGTTGCGGCCGAACCGGTGCGCTTGCAGTTCGCGTCACTGGCGCAAACCGATTCAATGCCCGGTCTCGTTCGTTCTTTCGCAGGCGTCCAAGCGCGCGCAGCGACTTGCGGTAATCGCCGGTGAACGTAAGGCCCAGACGGTTCAGTCGGTCATACCAAACCGGGGTTGGCAGTTCCGTCGCGCGCGTCAGGACGAACACGCGCTTGTCGTTTATGACACTCAAATCGGCAATTTTTTGATACAGCTTCTCTGATGACGGCGTGATCGCTTCGGGCAAATTGAGTCGAACACCCACCATGTCGATCTTCGGCTCCTGAAAGAATTTTTCCAGGCAGCGTTCGAAACCCTCGGCATTGATTCTCTGCAGATCTTCCACATCAAGCGGATTGCCGAGCAAGGTCGGCTTGTCCAAACTTTCCACTAAAACTTTCTGTGTCTCCGGGCTGAGTGGCGGGACGGAAACACTTTCTTGATCGGCGATATCGCAAAGGAGCGTGCAATCGCCGCCGGAGATAGTGATCAGGCCGACGCCTCGCTCATGCCTATCCGGCCGAACCTTCGCGCCGGCAAATAGGGCCGTCGTGTCGATGAGATCATCGAGATCATCGACGAGTATCGCGCCATGTTGTTCGAAAAACGCGTCCCACGCCGTGGCGGAACCGGCGAGCTGGCCGGTATGGGCGATGACGTTGCGCTTGGCGCGCTCCGTTCGACCCGCGCGGAGCACCAGAACGGTTTTCCGACCGGCGATGGCACGGTCCAACGCCGCAGCAAAACGTTGCGGCTCTTTCGGCGCGGCCTCAATATACATCGCAATGACATCGATTTCCGGACACTCCGCCTCATACTCAAGATAGTCAGCGGCAGTGAGGATGATCTCATTGCCGCCGCTGGCGCAGACATGAAAGCCGAGCCCACGCTTGGCTCCCAGGTTAATCACCAGGTTCATCATACCGCTGCTTTGAAAGATGCAGCCGATATTTCCTGGCCGCAGAGATTTGGGCAGCTCGCCGCCCCACACGCCCAGTTTCGCCCGCACCGAAACAAAACCCATACAGTTCGGGCCGAGCAATTTTATTCCAGCTAGCTTCGCTGCTTCGGTGAGTTGCTGTTCGAGCTTCTTGCCATCTTCACCGCCCTCGGC
>DASQUN010000115.1:0-8053 GCA_035641275.1 Candidatus Udaeobacter sp.
GGCGATCTCAGCCTCGCGGAGCGGATAAGAAACACAAGGAGATGACTCTACATACATCGGAGTCGCCGCCAGCGGGTAGGCGGCGATCGGGTTGCGCAGGGCGTTGCTGCGGTTTTTGGCTGCCACTTGCGCGCAGTGCTCGGCGCGGAGTCCGCTCTCATGCAAGAAAACGTTCATCTCGAGTCCCGCGACCGCGTGTGGATTGAAACCGAGCGGCCGGTTGTAGATCGGGTCGAGGGCGTAGTCGGCGAGCCACCCGGGCGTCTCGATGTTCGAAGCCTTGCTATGGGCTTCGACAACCACAATCTCCGCGATCCCGGAGCGGATCAGCATGAGCGCGTCCGCGATTCCATGCAGGCCGTCTTGTGTCAGAGTGTGCATCGGCTTTTGCACGGCCCCGAGCTGATCAGGTGTGTACTCATCGAAGATGGATAGGCCCTCGTTAAGATCTTCCGCGCAGGTGACAAACGAATCGATCTCGCTTGGTTGAACTCCGGCATCGAGATAGGCTTTTTGGGCGGCTTCGAACATCAATTCTTTGAACGAGAGATGAGGCGTCGATGGCTGCAGAGAGGTAAAGCCGATGCCTATGATGGCGACACCATTCGACATATTAGCCGCCCTCAAGCGCCGGGCGCCAGATCTGATTATTCATGCTCAGAGGAAAAGCCACAACATGTCGATCGAGGGGTGAGCCTGGAGGCGTGAAGGCATAGAGATGAACGGCCTCACTGCCGTCTTTGATGCTTGGCTCGGCGCTCGCATTTTTCCCAGGCGTGCGCTGCACAAATTGGGTTTGCCGGCCGCTCCAAGGCACCGGCCCATTGCCCTCGGTCTGGAGGGCTCGCCCCTCGACCCTGGTCACGAGTGAATACTCCGCGCCAGACCGCTGGTTTCGGTGGCTTTTTGCTCCCTTGCCCGAAGCTCTCGTTTGAGAATCTTTCCCGAGGGATTCCTGGGCAAGGAATCGACGAACTCCACGAAATGAGGTGCCTTGTAGTTCGCGATCCGGTCGCGGCAAAAGGCGATGACCTCCGGTTCCGTCAAGCCTGCGCCTTCTTTTTTCACCACGAACGCCTTCACTGCCTCTCCGGAAACCGGGTCCGGAATCCCGATGACGGCAGTTTCCACTACGCCGTCATGCTTCGCCAAGAGTTCCTCAACTTCTCGCGGCCAAACTTTAAAGCCAGAGACATTGACCATGTCCTTCGCCCGGTCGATCAGGTAAACGTAACCGTCTTTGTCCATTTTTCCGATGTCTCCACTCAAGAACCAACCGTCGCGGATCGCTTCGGCGGTTTCTTCCGGACGGTTGTAATAGCCCTTCATGACATTCGGTCCTTTGATGGCAATCTCGCCGATTTCATCCGGCGCGAGCGTGTCGCCCTTGTCATCGATGACTTTTATCTCGACACCGTCCAGTGCGCTGCCGACACTGCCGTCGCGGTATTCGGTGTGGTGGTTGTAGCTCGCAAACGGCGAGGTCTCGGTCAAGCCGTAGCCTTCATAAATGAGTTTGCCGAACCGTTCACGCCAGCGCCGCGCCACTTCCACCGGCATCGGGGCGGCGGCAGTGAAATAGTAGCGGACCGGCTGGAGGTATTTTTCGATGTCCGGCTGCGCGAGAAAGCGGATGTAAACGGCTGGGACGGCTAGAAAGATTGTCGCTCGATCCGCCAACACCGATTCGAGGATCTCGTTGGGAACGAATCGTTCGTGAAGGATCAGGGCGGCACGAGTATCAACAGCGGAGTTCATGATGAAATTCTGCCCGAAGCAGTGAAAGAGGGGGAGAAAGCAGAGAAGCCGATCGTCTGCGCTCATTTGCGTACAGCGGCTCGTCGCCTCGGCGTTGAACTTGAGGTTGCCGTGCGTCAGCAACACACCTTTGGGTTTGCCCGTTGTTCCCGAGGTGTAAAGGATAGCGGCACCATCATCTCTATCGAAACTGACCAAAGGTATCTCCTGCGCCGAGTCCGAGAGTAGATCGGAGAATCTGACACAGCCGGATCGATTGGCTTCACCGACGCTAATAATGCCTTGGAGCGTGGGCATATTTTCCGGCACCTGCTCCAAAAATGGCGGAACGGAGACGATGAGTTGCGCTCCGGAGTCGCGTAAAATGAAATCCACCTCATCGCGTTTGAGCATGACATTAAGCGAAACCGCAATGCCGCCGAGTCGTTGGATGGCGTAATAGGCAATGATGAACTCCGGAATATTCGGCAAGAAGAGTGCGGCGCGGTCGCCCCGTTTGAGATTAAATCGCTTGCTCAAGACGGCGCTTAAACGGCACGCCTGATGATAAAGCTCGCGGTACGATATGCTTTGTCCCTTGAAGATCACGGCCTCTTTGTCCGGGCATTGGTTGTTTGCTAGCTCCAGAGAATCGAAAATATTCATAGGGGCTACCTTTCAGGAAGCGAGATAAGCCTCTTCTTGATCAGTTCGGTAACTTTCCTTATATCGGCGTCCAGGGGACGATCCTCTTCGACAAACGACACCTCGCGTCGGATGGTTTCATACACCGCCCGATTCCCTTTTCCGAGTGCTTGGCCTCCGCCGCGCAAGTCAATCGCTTGGCATAGCGTAATCAGTAAAATCGCTACGGCATCGTGCAGGATTGTGGTCATCTGCATGGCCGTCAAAGCCGAATGCATTCCCAGACTCACCATGTCCTGATTGTATTGCTCTGTCGGCAGAGCGTGGATCGAGCTCGGGTTCGCCAAATGTCGCAGCGCGCAAACCAAGCTCGTGAGGCAAAGCTGCATGCCCTTGAAACCGGAGAATAGGCCCGGGTTAGAAGCCAAATTGGGCGGGAGTCCGTTGTTGAATCTTTCATCGACAAGCATGCTCATCAGTGCGTGCAGCCAGTTTCCGAGCGTCGCCAAGTCGATCTTCCAGCTGTCCAGAGCGCGCGCTATGTGGCCGCCGTAAAAATTTCCCGTGTGATAGACGCGGCCTTCCAGCGGATCGACAAGCGGATTGTCGTTGGCGGAATTGATCTCTCTTTCGACCACGAGCTGATGCGCCTTGACAGCCTCTATGACCGGACCGATCCCCTGCGGGACGCAGCGGAGCGAATAGGGAGTTTGGATGGCGTCATCCGCGCGCCGGATGGTTCCTTCCGCCTGCTCGATTATATCACCAACCCTTGCCCGGATGTCATCCAAATTGCGTACATAGCGGCTTTCCTCAATCAGCTTTCGACAGAATGCCGCGGCCTCGATCTGGCCCGGATGATTCTTCACCGCTTGGACTCTCGCGCGCAACGAATCATCGGTGGCGTTCAATGCCTCCAGTGCCAGGCCGCAAGCGGCGAGAACGAGCTGACTGAGATAACCGCCATCGTGAATCTGCAGCGCCGCAATGCCGGTCATCACGGTCGTGCCATTGATCAAGGCCAGCCCCTCCTTCGGTTTAAGCGAAAGGGGCCGCAACCCAGCCTGGGCCAAGGCGTTCGCAGCGGCGAGCGTCTGGCCTTTGAAAACGACGTCTCCCTGACCCAATAGCGCGCGACCTATATAAGCCGAGGGGATAAGGTCCCCGCTCGCACCGACGGAGCCGTAAGTAGGAACGATCGGCGTGATGTCATGATTGAGTAATTCGATGAGTCTTTCGATGATCAGCGGCCGCACAGCGGAGTATCCTTTGGCCAAGGCGTTGGCTCTGAGAAGAATCGCGGCTCTGACGGCATCCTTGGGCAAAGGCTCTCCACTGCCACAGATCAAAAATTGAAAGATATTTTCCTGGTGCCTGGCGAGATCTTTGGCGGGCAAGATGAAACGGACATTGCCTCCTAGACCGGTATTGACGCCATAAATAATCTCCCCGCGGCGGAGTTTTTCCTCCAACAGTTCCCGCGAGGCAATAATCTTTTCCCTGATATCAGGTTCTTGGCTGAGTTGGGCCGAAAAGCGGTCCCGCGCTACCGCCGCAACTTGCGAGATCGTTAACCCGGCCCCCGAGATCTCGATGATTTGTTGCTGATCCAAGTTGCCTTCCGGTGGCATCGATTCTCCCGTCTTCAGCGCCGACTCGACAAATTAGAGGGGCAGAAGTATCTATCCCGGTTTGCAGAAACGAGGCGCCGGTTCAGTGCAGAAGTGGTCTTATTGAAGAGCTTTTGGCAGGAATGGCGGTATAAAAGAAAGCCTCTATGTAAGAGCCGAAACAAAGGATCAGTTTTGAGCCATGGCCAGTGAGAACTCATGTATTCTCCAAGACCACGGTCGGCGTGTCTAACTATGCTAACCGACTAGGGGGAAATGTACCAGATCAGCTTTGGTTGTTCAATCTCCGTTGGTTTTCGAAAGTGTGCTGAGGGGCATGTCTTATAACCGTAGCGCTCGTGCGCGGCCCTTTTGGCGTGGCAAACTCCCCCGGTTTTAAGCCGTTTTCCTGAACGCGCATTTGAAGCAAGGTTGCTGTAGAATTGTGCCACCGCGGCTTACAGGCTATTCATCGTCCAACCCGAGGATCGCATTGAGTTTATGGTGACATCCGAAATCCTGATGTTTCTACGGAATCTGACCAGTGGCTTCAAGCTCGCTTGCTTGTACCCCGTTAACCAAAATCGGATCGCCATTGCCTGGTGGCAGGTCGCCGCCTTTGGCTTCGCGAGCTTACTCATTCCCGTGCTTTACCATCTCGCGGTCGTAGGACTTAACGGAGAGGTCCAATGGGACGCGATTCCCGCGGCAATGGTTCACCTGCCGATCATTCTGTTCGCGGCCATTCTCGTTGCCTCCGCCGCGCAGCGAAGTGAAAAAACGCTGTCGCTCTTGCAAATATTCCTGATGATTGCGGTGGCCATCGATCTGATGCTTTACGTGACGACCTTCACCATTGACATGCTGTCTCCAGAGTTGTGGACACACCTGGTAAGCAGCGTCTATTACCTGATTGTTCCACCCCTTTGGCTCGCAGCCGCTTGCGCGTTGGCGGCGGCAGGACGCCTCGATGTCGGTCCCGGCCGCAGCAGAATGGCTGCCGTGCTCTGTACAATTTTGCTTGCCATACCGCTGACCTGGTTGGATCGCGAACGCGGGCTGTGGCACGAGGCGAGAAAGCAGGATCAATCCGCTGAGGCGCGCGCCAAGGTGGCGATGATCGACGAAGATGTGCTTTACGGCCAGCCGAAGCTCCTCGAGCATGAGCTGGCTGCCGTCCGGCCAGGTCGCCGCGGCGCGATCGATGTTTATTTCATCGGCGTCGGCGGCTACGCCTATCAGGACGTCTTCATGAAAGAGGTGAACGCTGTGAGCCGCCTTTTCCGCGAGCGTTTCGGCGCCGAAGGCAAGATTGTCCAGCTTGTGAACAATCGCAAGAGCTCTGCCAGTTCGCCCCTTGCCACCACAACGAGCCTCCGCGCGTCACTGAAGCGAATGGCCGACGTCATGGACAAAGACGAAGACCTGCTTTTCCTATTTCTTACCACCCACGGGTCAAGAACACACCGCTTGTCGCTCGATTTTTGGCCTTTGCAGCTTCATGAGCTGCACCCGGCAAGCCTGCGCGGAATGCTCGACGAATCGGGCGTCAGAAACCGTGTAATTGTTGTCTCTGCCTGCTATTCGGGCGGATTCGTAGACGCGCTAAGGAACGAAAACACTCTGGTAATTTCAGCTTCCGCGCCCGATAAGAATTCATTCGGTTGCAGCGATGAGGCGGAGTGGACATATTTCGGCAAAGCCTATTTTGACGAGGCGCTACGAAAAACGCATTCGTTCGTCGCGGCCTTCGAACTGGCGAAGCCCGTCATCGCCGAGCGCGAGAGAGAACAGGGATACCAGCCGTCCGATCCCCAGATGGCGCTGGGAGAGGAAATTAAACCCAAGCTTTTGCTATTAGAGCGGCAACTTGCCGCACGATAAGAGCTCCAGCACGATCGCTCTTTAATTGCCGCTCCGGGCTGCGCTCCATTTGCTGTCGCTCGCTCCGGATTTGACGGTGCCCTGAATGGCGTTGCCGCTCAAACGGCCGGTGTATTGGGTGCCGCCCGCGGTGAAACTGATCTGATCTCCGTTCATCTTACCATTAACCGGCGTGGCATTATTGCCGGACTTGAGCGTGCCGGAAAGCATCTGGAAGGTCTGCTTAAGCGTTAGCTCTCCCTGTGGCAGTTTCCATGTCCCTTCGACTTTCGCCGGCACGATCCACAGATAGGCCGTGCACCAATTGCTGCATCCTTCTGCCGTGGCAGTCTCATCGGGTTTCCACTGCTCCATGTCGAACGAATTGGAAACGATACGCGTGCCGGGTTTGAGGTTGAGGATCTTCGGGCGCAGCTTGAGATTAATGCTTGGAAGCAAAAACATGGTTATCACGGTGGCGTGCGAGAAATCGCTCTCAAACAGGTCGGCTTTCATAAATTGGGCTTTATCACCGAGTCCTTCTTTGGCTGCATTGCGTTTCGATAGCTCGACCATGTCCGCGTTGTATTCGATGCCGAGGGCGCGCACGCCACGCTTGGCGGCCGTAATCACGGTGCGCCCGTCACCCGAGCCGAGGTCAATCACGTAATCGTTCGGCGTGACTTTTGCCATATCCAGCATTTTGTCCACCAACTCTTGAGGCGTCGGCACCCACACTACGTCTTTCCCTTCCTGGCCGACCTGCGGCTGGTATTCCTCTTGTGCCGCCTCCGCCTGCGAGAAACCCCAGGCGACGATAACGGAGAGCCAGAGCACGAAAAAGAGCTGACGCAAGAATCGCGATGCCTTCATGTTTGTTCTCCCGCTGATTGATTTAGCACCTGGCCAAGCGATCTTTTTCCCAGGGGCTATAGTTTTGAATACTCTAAGGCGGAGGAAATGTCTAGAAACCTTGGTCTCAATGCGACGGAACGCGTTCGCGCTAGTGCGCTTAACGGTTCCCATGTGCAGCAACGCATCGGTTGCTTTTTTCCCCCGGCTGAACTAAGGCCCTACCACAGAAGGAGGGTGGCTCATGATGGCCGAAACAAACATTGCCGAAACCGTTATAGAGTATCTCATTTCAAAGAACGTGCGACACATCTTCGGAATCCTCGCCCATACTTCTTTCGCTCTGGGCGATGCCATAGCCAAGCGTCCGCGCCTTCGCTTCATTCACACGCAGCATGAAGGCGGCGCCGGGAACATCGCGCTCGGCTACGCCCGCGCCACTAAAAAGCCGGCGGTTTGCTTGGTCTCGGCAGGCGGCGGCGCTACCAACATCGTAACGGCTGTCGCTCAAGCTCATAAAGAATCGGTTCCTCTGTTCGTCATTTCCTCGGATATCGGCACGGTTTCCTCTGGCAAAGGCGCGTGGTCCTCATGGCATGGCATGGAGCATGTCAGGCTGTTTCAGCCGATCACTAAGCAGAGTTCGAAGCTCGAGAGAGTCGAAGAAATCGGACCCCTGTTGGACTCACTTTTTCGCCAGACGACCAGAGGACGACACGGACCGGTCTTTCTCGCCATTCCGGCGGATCTGCAGTCGGCAGCCCTTCCCGAGCCGATGACATTCTCTGAGACCGCGGATCCCATCGCTCCGTCTATTGACTCGAAGTCGGCTGAAAGGGCGGTCGATCTGCTCCTCAAGGCCAGTAACCCTGTCGTTCTCGTGGGTACAGGCGTTGACTGGTCGGACGCGCAGAGACAAGTTCAAGAATTGGCCGAACTGCTGTCACTTCCTGTAGCTGCCAGCTATACCGCCAAAGGTGTTTTCCCCGAAAATCATCCTCTCGCGCTCGGCTGCCTGGGAGCGGGTGGCCGGCCCTACGCCCGTGAGTTTTTCCTTAAGTCCGATCTGATTCTGGCGCTCGGAACGACCTTCAGCGAAGGCACGACCCTCGGCTTCGGCCATCGAACCATCCCTGATAAGACCAAGATCATCCAGATCGACATCGATGCCGAAGAGCTCGGACGGAATTATCCGACTCACTTATCGATGCAGGCGGATGTCAAGGCGGCGCTGCGCGCGATCATTGACGGCGTCAGAAACCAAAAGCCTACCGCCGCTCTCGCTGACCGGAGAGTCCAAGAAATCCAAGCAGCCAAGCAGGCCTGGCAAAACGACCTCGAAAAGA
>DASQUN010000116.1:0-4117 GCA_035641275.1 Candidatus Udaeobacter sp.
GGTTACGGCCGCGCCGCGAGCCTTTAGACGTGGATCGACGGTCGTACGGCGTCTTTTCCCCGAGGCTCGGGATGTGGAAGCAGAGTACTACCGCCAGACCCAGGTCTTTCCGATCATGCACCTCGTGGTGATTCGGCGTGCGGTGTACGACCAGTACCCGCGGCTTGCGACCGTTCTATCCAGGGGGTTTCAGTTGGCGAAGCAGCGGGCCTACGACCGATGCACCGAAGCTCTCTACACTTTGCCATGGCTGAATTTGGATCTCGAGTATGCGCACCGGCTTTTAGGGGAGGACATTTACCCCTATGGAGTCAAACAGAACCTTCCCACTTTGGAAGCAGCCACATTGTTCGCCTATGAGCAGGGCTTGACGGAGCGGCGTGTCGAACTTGGCGAACTTTTCGCTCCTGAGACGCTTGACCTTTTTGACAAGAGCTAAGGCAGCCCGATCTTAGGGATAGATGTCAACCGTAGTCCGCCAGTAAAAGCCAGCGCGCCGTGATGTTATCGACCGTTTTTCCGCTTTACAAAAAACGCATTCCGAGCCGGAGAATAGAGCGGGAAATAAAATGTCCGGCCTGGGGCGAAACCGCGCGTAAGGTCAGAGCTCCGCAATCCGGCGGGCCATGCGCTCACGCATCCCCATGTCGGGAAGCGGCGCGGTAGCGGCTTGCATGTTATCTACCAGGTGCTCGGCCTTGCTGGTTCCGGGGATGGCGCACGTGACCGCAGGGTGCGAGATCACAAATTTGAGGAAGAACTGTGCCCAGGTTGAGCAACCCAGTTCCGTCGCCCAACCCGGCAGCGATTTGCCACGCACCTTCCTGAACAGATCCGCTTGGGCGAAAGGCCGGTTCACGAGCACTGCCAGCCGCCGCTCCGCCGCCAATGGTAACAGCCGCCGCTCGGCGTCGCGCTCGGCAATCGAGTAGTTGAGTTGGACGAAATCGAGCTCTTCGGCGACGAGCACACGAGCCAGTTCGTCGTAAGCGCTCTCGGTGTAATGTGTCACGCCGATATAGCGAACCTTGCCCTGCTCTTTCCACCGCCGCAGCGTGGCGAGTTGCGTGCGCCAATCGACGAGATTGTGGATCTGCATCAAGTCCATGCGCTGCGTGCGCAAGCGCTGGAATGACTGCTCCATTTGCCGGACACCGGCGTCGCGCCCGCTGGTCCACACCTTGGTCGCGAGAAACAGCTTCGGGTGCAGGGCGAGCTTAGCGGCAAGCTCGCCGACGACACTCTCCGAACGACCGTACATCGGCGAGGAGTCCACCACACTCCCTCCGAGCCGCACGAACTCGCGCATGACTTCCAGCAGCGGAGCGCGCTCGGATTCGTCCGCACCGACGTCAAAAGTTTGCCAGGTACCGAGACCGATGAGGGGCAACAATTCTCCAGTCCGTGGAATGGGGCGCCGTAACAAGGATGTCGCTGCCATACCGGTACCGCCAAGAGCAAGCGCGCCGGCACTCAAGAAGAATCGCAACAACTCTCGCCGAGAAAAACCTCTGCTCCACGACGAGCGCTGTCGTTTCATAGCTTCAATATAACATGGGCCTAATTTGACTTCGCCGGGCCAAGCTGTTGCGATGGATTCTTGACAGCGCCATCATTCGCGGCCAAAAAAAGCCCGAGCCATAATGCTCGGGCTTCTCATGAGTGACTTCAGTCGCCACTAAAGATGGCAGCTTTAATCGTCTTTCGCTACGGACACACTCAACTAGGTCGTCGGTCTACCGGGGGTAACAACAAAACGATCCCGGCGGTTCTTTGTCCAGCACTCTTCGGTTTGTTCCTTGCAAACCGGCACCTCTTCACCGTAGCTGATCGTTGACAAGCGCTCTTTGGCAATTCCGAGCGTCGTCAAATAATCCATCGCCGCCTGAGCCCTTTTTGCGCCGAGCGCCATGTTATATTCGTTGGTCCCGCGCTCGTCGCAATGCCCTTCGATCTGTGCTCGAGCCGCGGGATTTGTCTTCAACCATTCCGCATTGGCCTTGAGGGTGGCGCGAGCTTCCGGGGAAAGATCGTACCTGTCGAAGGCGAAATAGATATCCTTTAGGGGACCGGCTGCCGCCGGCTTTCCGCTTTGCAGCGCATCTAGACTTGAACCGCTGTCCGGCTTCGCGGCGCTGGACGGCTTTTGCGCCGACGCCTGAGCTCCGGTTGACGCGTTGGGATTTTCTACCGTCCACTTGGGCGCCGGCGGAGTTGCCGGGCTCCCGCATGCGGTCAAAATGGCAAATGACAATAAACTTAAACTCAGCAACAAGCTCCCTTTTTGTTGCAGCATCGTCAAGCTCCTTTCCGATTCTGTAGCGGATTTATTAATGGGCGTTATTGTGAAACATCGTCTCACGCCTGTCAACAAAAAGTTGGACATTCCCACCCCGTCACGCCATCAAGAGTCACGGTTTGCGACTTTAGGAAAGAATTTCGGGCCAACCACGTTGGCCTTGGAAGACGATTTCGGACTTAGAGTGGGTTAGACGCGTCTTCTGTCCTGTATTTGCGACAGAGCCGGGCATGTGGCCGGAAACTCGGAACTGCGAACGTCTAAGTCGCCGGCTAAGGGTGAGCCAAGCGGTGATGTGGCTTTATCGAGAAAGGCTGCGGCTTAACGGCGAGCCTGGATACGAACATCTCGGACCGACCCAGAGCCGACTCCTTTGATCGGCAGTCACCGATCGGTCATTTTCCTTACCCTGCACGGTTGCTTTTGGCGTGGATGCCCTGGTTTGGGTATAAGACGCGGTCGCAGAAACAGTTTCGATCCGATCCCATGAGAGAAGCTGCAATGAAGTCGGTTTTTTCAACGTCTAATGGTCAAATGATTTCCATAAGGAGGGCAAATATGCGGCTCCTTAAAGTGTTATTCGTAACGGTATTATTGGCCATGCTGCGGCAAAGCGTCCCGACGATCGCAATGGCTGGGGAAGGAGGCCGAAATGCATGCCGTCGAGGAGATCGGATAAGCATTCGCGACATGGATTTATCGCCGGATCCAATTATCGAGGGGCAACGCATTCGGGGCTGGAAAGTGCGCATCCAACTCGAAGGCAACCGTGAATGCGATACAGAAATCGCCATTCGGGAAGGCGGCGGTACGGTCGGTCGCGAACGAACATACCGCCTGCGTCCCGGAATTAACGAAGTCGAGATTCAGCCCGCTGAAAGATACCGCTTCCACGGCAGAGAGCATTGCTTCAATGTCGTCGTAGATCTCGAAGGAACGCGGCGGGAAGTGGACGCAAATCGCCGATTTTGCGCTTACCAAAAAGCCTCCTGGTCGATGCGCGAGGCCGGTGATCGCGAGCGGTCTTGTCGGTAGCGGACAAAGTTAACTCTTTGTGCCAACTGCACATTCGCTCTACAGGCCCGATCTATTTGACATCGGGCCTGTCGCTGCTCAACCCGCTAGCCCGTATTATTCATACTCTGAGGAAAATCAACGACAGACTGTAGACCGACGAGTAGCGAGCGGGCACACCTTGACGATCAAAACTCGAACGAAGGGCGAGGCTGCAGGCCGCAGACGTAGAACCGTAGAAGTTCTCCCGGGCCTGGACCGTTGAAATAAGCAGTGAGCGGGATTGGCGAGGCTGGCCATTGCGGCCCATCGGCTGCCGCCGGAAGCCTTGCCCTGAGGTCCGCTTTCGGCGGGAATCCCGGAAGTAGGTTATCGAGCTGCGCCGGCCCGAAGCGTCAAGGAACAAAACCGCCCACATGCCTTTAACGCTTCCTTAACAAAGCTAGGCTAATCACTCGGGGAACCATAACCATGAATAAGCAAGAGGTGGGACATGCCATTCCATAGCTTCACCAATGATCGGAACCCTCTCCTGGCCGGGCTCTGGCTCGCGCTCGTCGCCGTGCTCATTCCCTATCCGTCCTTCGCTCAGAACCAGCTGATCGCCACATGTACGTTACCCGACACACCAATCAAGGCGTTTCAGAA
Source organism: Candidatus Udaeobacter sp. (assembly GCA_035641275.1). GTDB lineage: Bacteria > Desulfobacterota > Binatia > UBA9968 > UBA9968 > DASQUN01. Next base: position 3,962 of record DASQUN010000116.1, read on the forward strand.
CGCCGTCCTTCCCGGAAGCGTAGCCAACGACCGCAAGATTTTGCTGGGTTCAGTCGGAAGCGATCTCTGGCATGGCGCCAACGATCCACAGGATGAGTTTTGGATGATTACTGACCGGGGACCGAATGGGCAAATAAAAGTGGCTGGCGCCAACCG
>DASQUN010000117.1:0-7328 GCA_035641275.1 Candidatus Udaeobacter sp.
TTCGAAAAGTTAGCAGCGTAAAAGCACGGGAAATGCCAACCGACCGCAGAGAGTCGAGCGGAGTCAACGGTCCTTTTTTGTCACTCGTATGTAACTAGTGATGGAGCACATCTGCCCGATTGCTTGAGCAACGCCTTTAAATCGGCCAGTTCGGCGAGTCACCGAGAGCGATAGGTGCCGCAAATTCGACCGAGGCGTTTTTCTAACCGGATACGCCCGGCGGTTTAACCGGATCCATCGCCACCCGTGGACAGCTATTTGAGGCGGGCACTACTAAGCGATCGTCTGTGACAGTGAGCGAATAGCGGAAGGGAACGCGCAGAAGTCGCGGGCTTTTCTGGTTGCTATCCGTCTAACGTCAGCCGGGCGCTGCAAAAGAACATGAGCGTTACTGGACTTAGGCAAGTCTGACACCGGTGATACTTTTAATCCCCTTTCGTTCAGTTGTGTCATGCCGGTGACCTGAAGGCGAGAAGGGAGAGCAGATCCATTTTAGATCTGCTCTCCCCATTATTTCCTTAGAATTGGTATTGTGCCAGGAGAGCGTCTACATCCTCGCGGACGGCGTCGTAATCATAGTGACACGAGCCATAAGCACCATTTGAATGATTGAATGCGATGACCCTAATGATCTGCCCACGGTAAGTTTTATAAGCACTTGGGAGATTCAGGCTATTAAGATACTCATTGGCAATGGCAGGCGGATCTTTTTCATCACACGGCACGTTAGCCAGTACGATATTAATGGTTATGAGACTGGAAATCCCTGTGTGATCTCCGTTCGAATTGCCGCTAGTCGCTTGAAGCGTATGCTGGCCTTCGCTGTTAATCGGCACCGTAATGCTGTAATTTCTCGAACTCGCCCTACCGAGACCGCCGACATAATTAGGCTCACACATCGGTGTTCCGCCGTCCACGGTGACACATGCCCGTTGATCGTTGACGGTGCCGGGACTGCCGTGAGAGATCGTTCCCTCGACGATGATATTTACCGGTAAGGATTCAACCACTATTGTTTGGTTGTCGCTTGGCGAGGAGATAGTGACACTGCCGTTGTGAGCGAGTGCAATACTAGCAGCCGTGAAGAGCAACAATGCTCCTAAATAAGAAACCATTTTTTTCATACAAATTCTCCTTGTTCTTTTTAATCTGACTATTCTCGGTCAAATGTTTATCCTTGGGTTTTTATTTCGGCCTTTGTTTCATATGTCCGACCTCACTTCCTTCCGTGGTGCACGGCGATCAAAAAAAAACCGGCACAGAATTTTTCTGTTGCCGGTTTCACCACTCGCTCCCTGACGCCCATGGTGACCACGTAGGGCTATCAGTTCATCGCTCAACAGTCCATTGGCTGCTTCTTTTCAGCCTCGGTGCGCTCACCCGACCAACCGAAGTAGTGATCGTCGATGTTTCGGCGGGTGAGATAGCGAGGTTCCTAAAGCACGGTTGGTGCCATCCGGTGGGTATGGGATACATTGGAGTGCTGGGATATTTCTTTCCTTTTTAGACACCCCTGCGAGTGCCACCGTTTGTCATCGCGACAGGCAAACGGCAACCTCACTGACGTTCGCCGTCATAGACCACAGTGTGTCCGGGCCTTGGCGCATCACTTTCGGTGCGAAAATCATCCGCGTAAGCTTATCTGTGCTCTGGCAGTGTGTACGTTCGGTTTACCTCCGCGACCCTTCCATCAGTCTTTAGCGCGCAGGTTTCACCGATAAAAAGGCGCCGCTAATTGTCCGCAAACGCGACGGCGTGGTGGCGCGGCGAATCAACCGGCCTTCGAAGATCTAGTCGAGATGACTGTAGGAGCCAACGAGGAAGGGATTCGAGAGAGGGTTAAGCGGTCGCCGATCGGATAGCCCTCGCTCGCGCCGGCCTGTTGGCCCCGGGGATGCCCAACCGGTGCGGACGGCTCCGAGCACGCACGCAGTCGCGAGCAAATCGCCGAGTCGGCCCAGCGGGCAGAAGAGGTCGATCTCCTTCAGGCACGACACGCGTTTCTCGTGCACGCGAGCACAGTCCGTCTCGCGCGGCTAACGACTCGGCGCTGAGCGGCCCGCGCCCGCCAGCGTTCGCCCGAAGAGCTCGGCGTTCATGCGCGGGCCCGCTCCTGCATCGGGTTCAGGCGGCGCCGGATCCTCGCTCTCGCGCATAAAGCGCCGGCGTGAGCTCGTACACCACCCGTTCCTGTCCGTGCGCATCGGTCTTCGTGCCAGCGCGCACGCCACCAATCTTCTCCACAGCCCGCTGGGAACGGCGATTGTCTGGACCGATGATGAAGATTACGCGCTTGACCGACTCAAATGCATGCTCGATCATGAGCCGCTTCATCTCGCCATTGTATCGGCCGCCCCAGTAGGCGCGAGCCAGGAAGGACCAGCCGATCTCAATGACGCTGCGTTCCGCGTCGTAGCCGTGGTAGCGCGACGATCCGATGATGTGGCCGTTGGCCCGATCCAGCGCCACAAGCGCGCCACCGGAGCTGAGGGCTTCCTCGAAGAAAGCCCGGAACGTTGGCTCCTGATAGCGATTTGGTTCTGGATGCTGCTCCCAGACGAGGGGATCCGCCGCGACCTGGAATAGCGGCTCGAAGTCGTTCGCACGCAGTGGGCGCAACTCGAGGAGCTCTCCAACGAGAACTGGCTGTCGATCGAATGACACGATATTCAGACTCGGGCAAACAACCCGCAGCTAGCGTGGCCCGCCGCGCCGTCTAACGTTTTGGGTGCGAAGTCGCTTCCGAGCGATCCGTCTCAACCCAATGGATAGAGCGCATCATTGAAGCGGGGCCACAACGGCGCCGCGTATTCCAGCCCTCTCGATAGCGGCTTTTACCAGACCCTCGGACTTCGCGTCCTCAATGAACTGGCGCGCGTATGCCACACCGAGATCCCGTCCCTTCGGCATCGCCATAGCGTGCGGATCGATGCCGGGCCGACCGTCGAGAACCCGAGAACCAGGCAATTGATTGGACATCTCGAACAGGATTGGCTTGATGCTGGCCATTACGTCTGCTCTCCCGGATTTCAGCGCCTCCAATGCGCCAGGGTTGCTTGGTGCTCGGATCACCACAGCATTTTTTAGCGTGCGAGAAAAAAAGCTATCCGGGCCGGACTTCTCCTGCACGGCAACTCGAATCCCGGGGCGATCCACGTCAGCCATTGTCGAGATGGAAGAACCGCCAGGGATGAGGTAGCCGAATTCGACTTCCAGGTGCAGCGCCGTGAAGTCCCACTCCTTCGCCCGCGCGGGACTAAACCCAACAAAGGCGACGTCCCAAGCGCCGGATTTCCCGGCGTCGAGAAGGGCTCCGACTGATGGGTACAGAACCGGCTCAAACGGAACCCCCATGCGCCGGGCCAACTCTTTTCCGAGGTCAAATGCTACCCCGCTCATCTCCCCCGAGGCGGAGTCCCGTATCACGTTTAAGGGATTGGCAAGCTGAAGCCCAACGCGAAGCTTGCCGGTTGGAGCCAAAGCCTGTCGCACCTCCGGAGTAGGCGGAGTGTGCATGCTCGCGCAGCCCATCATCAACAGTCCAAGTATTGGAGTCATTAGCCAATCAGTCGTTCGCATTGTTTTTTCCTTTGAAGATACCGTTGCTCTCCAACCGCCAAGGCTGAGCAGCCGAGGCTCGCGGGCGTTGCGAGCGGCCGAAGATCTGTCTCAAGCCGCATGTTAGATGATCGACTTATTGCTGCCACCAACCAACGCTCAGCATGGTCTAGTTACTGTATGGGGTCAAGGAACGGTGTGCCTGGATCGCTCACATAGAAGATCAGGACACGCAAGGGCTCCGTGTTGCTGCGGTTATAGCCGGTCATTTTCACGTGGGGCGGTTCCACCATGGCTTGGCCGGCTTTCACCGTAACTGGCGCTCGCCCTTCCATCTCCAATGTAAATGCACCTTCTAGGATGTAGACGGTCACCGGGAAACGGTGTGTATGGAACGGAGTCTTGTCGCCAGGCTTGAGGGTTGCCGTGAGCACTTGCACCTCCTGCGTCTTGCTCACCGGCATTCCTTGTAAGGTCTCTTTCAGGAGCAAATTGGGCTTTGCGACACCCGGCTCCTGCGCCATCAGCGGCAAACTGACTGCCATGAGCACGAGCGCGAGACTGAAACTCATCGACTTATACATCTGCACTCCCCTTCCTATGGCTGAGTCATCTAGCGTTCGCGGTGAAATGATCCTTCAGCCTTCTTCCGAATTCCCTCGGTATTCTTGTGCCCACACTTCTTGCACTCTTTTCCACTCCTGTGTGTATTCCTCGCCAGGAAATAACTTGGTGAGAATGTATCCAGCCATTTGTTTTCCCCAGTCATCAGCGGTTTGTTCCTCTCGTTTGGCCTTGGGTTTCCTAATCCTTCGCTGTCCATTTACGTAGTGATGATAAATCTCATGACCCAAGGATCTCGTCAGCGTATACGCGACATACATTCGATGAGTCTGTAGAGGTTTTGGAACTTTGGTAAATCGGTCAAAGTAGATCTCAATGTCAGCCAATTTAGTGCCCCGAACAGGGATATATCGAGCCATAGCAGGGCGTTTGCCCCAATAGTCCTGATCGAGCAGGACTATCTTTCGTACACCCCTAAAAATCTCGGTTCTTAGCAAAGGTATAATTTGATCAAGAATTTCCTTGGCAGGAATCGACGCAAACTCCCCGTGACGCAAATCTTCTATTGGGATAATTGGGATAGATGAATTCACTGCCTAACGAGATGCCGCTGAGCCGTCCTTATGAAAAGTCGGTGTTAAATATAGTATTGATTATCGGCTCAAGCGGCGGGTTTTTTGTGTCTCAGAGAAAATTGCCCACTCGTGGTCTAAATCGTGCTGTTCCTTACTAACGGCGTAAATTGTCCAGTCGAAACAATCGGAATTACGATCATCGTAGTGTAATAGGGCGAACCGCATGTAAGCTGGCAAATTAAACCGTAACCCTTTCGCATCCATGTAACACAAGGCGGTAGCATGATTTTCGATAACTTCGTCAGGAATGTCTTGCCAACGTTGTCGAAAGTCCGTCTTTCTGGCGTTTCCTCGGTCGTGATCACTGACGCCGTTATGGATTGCCTCGCCCTCCAAAATTCCGATACCCTCTTCGAGAGCCACACTCCTAAAAGCACTCTCAATATCTCGTATCACATCGACGCGGTTCATATGGAATAAAGCTATTTTGCTAAGACGCTCATAAATTTTGCACGTGGAGGAGCCAAGCGGGCGCGATTCATCGCGCCCCACAATGAACTGTACTTTATAGCTAGTTTTGCGCGGCAGCTAAATTTCGTCTCAGTTCGGCGCCACCCATGCGGTGAGGATCGATGGCGTGTCGGTCATGACTGGCTGCCACGAATCACCGCGGTCGCGGCTCGCATACAGCGCGCCCTTTCCTGTGATCCGTGCGTCAAAGCCGTAGCCCCGCGAACCGTCGCCCATGCCGCAGAAGAGCCCCGTCGGATCGGTCGGGTGGTGCAGCAGCACCCAGGGCATCCAGGGATTTTCCTTTTCCAATCCTCGAGTGGAAGTCCGCCAGTTTTCACCGCCGTCGTCGCTGAGCAAGATGCATCCGTGCGGATGAATTCTCTCTCTGCTCCAAACTCCGGGCGAGCCTCTGCCGCCACACACAACCATGCGCGGCGTATCGCCCGGCAGAAAGTGCCATTCGTGCGAATAACTGTGCAGCTCCGTGTATGCCCACGGCATGCCGTTTTCCACCCGGCGCCACTGCTTGCCGGCATCGTCACTGCGGAAAAAGCCGCGCGCTGACGATACGTAGTAGCGCTCTTTGCTGCTGGGATAATTTTCGATGTAGTGCATATCGACATATGAAATCCCCGTGCTCCGGTCTTCCCATGTCTTGCCGCGATCTCTGCTGAATAGGCAGCCACCGTGCTCCAATAAGACCCAGATAAGATTCTGATCGTCGGGATGAACGAAGATGTGGCGCACGTGCGGAAATTCGACGCCTACTAGTCTGGCAGGTACGCTCCATTTCTTTTTCACATCGTCGCCGAACTCGAGCATGCCGTCGAGAGGCTCCCAGGTTTTGCCTGTGTCCTCGCTGCGAAACAGCCGGATCGGACCGATGCCCATATAAACGACGCGCTCGTCATGCGGGTCAACGGTAAAAGTGCGCACGTCGCCGTCCATGACTTTGCTCCAGGTCTTGCCGGCGTCTTCGGTGCGGTAACCACCGTCGAATGCGACGGCGGCAAAGACGATTTCCGGTCTCTTCCTACAGCCGATCAAGTGCTCGAGCGTTTTGCCTTCGAAGAACTCGCCGATAGTGGTCATCGACGAACCTTGGGGCTGCATGATTTTCAGGCCACCGTTATGGGCAACGTAGTAGCGCAACGATTCCATAATAACCTCCCGAACGCTGGACGCGTTCGCTTAGTTTCTCGTTCCCCGTCTCTAGTTTCTGGTTTGACCCAAAACCAAAAACTAGAAACTTCTAAACTAGGAACTTTTGTGTTTCAGCGCCCTATACACCTTCTCGGACGTCACCGGCAAGTCAGTAATCCGGATGCCGCATGCGTCCGCAACTGCGTTGGCCACCGCCGCGGCCGTGGGCACGTTGGCAACCTCGCCGATGGCCAAGCTATTGTAAGGCCCCGGACCCGCCGGCACATTTTCCATGACATCGGTTTTGAGCGGCGGGATGTCCATGATGTTAGGAATTTTGAACTCGCCGAAATTCGAAGTGGTAACTTTGCCGTTGTCGAACATTACCTCTTCGCTCAATGCGTAACCCAGACCGAACACCACTCCACCATCGATCTGTCCTTGGTGCATCAAAGGATTGATCACCTTGCCCGTCGTGTGCGCCGAGACCATGTTGCGCAGTGTAATTTGCCCGGTTTCCGGATCGACGTGGACTTCAGCGATCTGCGCCGACACGGACGCGTCATGGGACTTTTCGGTGCTCTTGTAATAACCGCGCACGTAAATCGGCGCGCCCTTGAATTTCACCACTTCGGCGAAGCTCATCTTGCGATTCGACATCTTGTGCAGAACCATCCCGTTGTCGAGCTCCAGCTCCTTGGGATCGACTTCGAGTGATTGCGCAGCAAAAGCGAATAATTCTTCGCGCGCCTTCACGCCCGCTTCGTAGGAAGCGTTGCCGTACACTCGTGTTGCTCGGCTGCCGCCGACGCCGCCGTCGCTCGGCACGATCGTGCTGTCGACTTGTTTCAATTCGATGTCAGCCGCCGGAACTTGGAGTTCCTCGCCGACCACTTCGACGATGACGGTTAAAACGCCCGCGCCCTGGTCGACTACCGGCGTAATAATTTTTACGTGGCCGTCTTCCTCGATGGT
>DASQUN010000118.1:0-6764 GCA_035641275.1 Candidatus Udaeobacter sp.
GAGACGCTTTCCGAAACTGGCGTGGAAACTCCGCTCCACCTCGACCGCGCCGAGCGCGTGACGGGCAAATAGTTCCAGCGTTTCGAGATCCGGCGACTTGGCCCCGCCCTGACAGAGGACTTGAGCGAAGTCGAGCAAGTAGACGTAATCCTGCAGGATGAAATAGGTGAAACGATTCATCGGCAAGGTCCCGGCGTGGAGCTCACGAAGAAACGAATGACCGTCAATCGCGCGCCAAATGCGCTCTCCGCGACGCCTTAGCTGAGCGCTGAATTTTTCCATTGGCTGGTGTTAACGAGTCCGCGCACGACCGAATCGAAGCCGAGCTGTTTTCCATAGCAGGTCTGCTCCAGGACCGTGCGCAAGCTTTCGGCCCCGTCTGCCCGAATGGCAGCAGGTAGCGTCGGCAAATAAAACAAACCGAATCGCATGCCGGACATATAGTGCCTCGAAAAATGGATGTCAATTTGTTTAGACCAAAGAGCGGTATGGTTCTTAAAATTGGTATCGACGGCTGATCCTCTTTGACAATCGCTCCGAACCCTTCGGCGCCCGCCCGCGGAGCAAGAAGACTCCAATGAACGAAACGTGATCTGGGTTTAACGAGAGGAGCGAAGTAAAAGGCGAGGGCGGGTTGGCCTTTGTATGGGACATTCGGGCCGAACCTGCAACACTGAATTCAGAAAATGTTGCACCGCAACAGAGGATATACGGAAGGAGAAATCTGCAAGCGAGGACGGCAAACTAAGGAAAGATCTCATTTCCATCAAGTGCGCTTCGAACGCAAGAAGGCCAGAGGATGACCACGCATCGAGTAGGCTAAACGGCCCATGGGAGCGCGAAAAAAAAATTCTCTTTCTGTCATTCGCCACGCGGTACGTCTTGGTCTATACTCAGTCCGATGAAACACGTGATTGATCCCGAAGGCCGGCGGCTGCCGATCAAGCTGGATACGACTTCGAACGGGGAATTCGCGCCGGTTGCGCTCTCGCCGGCCAACCTTGCCGGTAACCGCCTGGCGCACGCGGCGGCGACCCACAACGCGAAGCGCTTGGGCCTTAACCGCCGGGATTTCCTGGTTTCGGCTTGCGGCGCGGCGAGCGCGCTGCTCGCCTTCAATGCGGCCAACGCCGCAGCGGGGAAGCGCGGCGGCTTCTTCGAGATCGAAGCGGAGGCCGCGCTCGATCTCCAGCTCGCGCAGGCGAAGCTCGGCGGCAAGGGCGAGTTTATCTTCGACGTGCAGGGGCACTTCGTTGACCCAACCGGCGCATGGGTGAAGACCGCGCCCGCCGATGCTTTCAAGTGGTCGCCCAAAGCGGGCTGCGGGCTCGCCGCCAAACCTGGCGCGCGCAGTTATCTCAACTGTCTCGGACCCGAGGAATTCGTGAAAGACGTCTTTCTCGATAGCGATACCGACATGATGGTGCTCTCGTTCGTGCCGTCGCGGCGCGATTCCGAGCCGCTCACGATCCAGGCGGCCGATGCGGTGCGCCGGATCGTGGACCGCATGGAAGGCACGCATCGCCTGCTGCTGCACGGTCGGGTCAATCCCAATCAGCCGGGCGATCTCGAGTCGATGGACGAGTTGAAGGAGCGCTGGAAGGTGTCCGCCTGGAAGACCTACACCCAATGGGGGGTGGACGGCAGAGGCTTCTTCCTATCCGACGCCGTCGGCACCCGCTTCATCGAGAAGGCGCGCTCGCTCGGCGTGAAGGTGATCTGCGTGCACAAAGGACTGCCCTTCGGCAGGCAGTCCTACGAGCACAGCCAATGCAGCGACATCGGGGTTGTGGCGAAGCGCTTCCCGGACGTGAGCTTTCTCATCTATCACTCGGGTTTCGTTACCGGCGTCCCCGAGCGCGCCTACACCGGGCGCGGCGCGAGCGACGGTATCGACACTCTCATCCGCTCGCTGGTCGAGAACGACGTCAAACCGAACAGCAACGTTTACGCCGAGCTCGGCAGCACCTGGCGCTTCCTCATGCGCGACCCCAACGGCGCGGCGCATGCGCTCGGCAAGCTGCTCAACTATTGCGGCGAGAACAACGTGGTCTGGGGCACCGACTCCATCTGGTACGGCTCGCCACAGGACCAGATTCAGGCGTTTCGCACTTTCCAGATCTCGCCCGAGCTGCGCGCCAAGCATGGCTATCCCGAGATCACCCCCGCGCTCCGCGCCAAGGTCTTCGGGCTGAACGCCACCCGGCCCTACGCTATCAGCGCCGCGGAAGTGAAGAAGCACGCCCGGGTCGACCGCGTCGCCCGCGAGCGCCTCGCCTACCGCGAGCAACCCGAGCCGCACTATCTTACCTACGGGCCGAAGACCCGCCGCGAATTCCTGAACCTGCTCGGCTGGAACGGCGGGTCGCGCACTTAGCAGGGCTGTTCGCCCCGAAGAACTAAGATGAATGGGAACGCGTTTCTTTCACACTTCGAGCCCGGAGCGATTCTGGGCGGCATTGCAAGGGCTACTCGTATCCGGAGCGTTGGTGCTTGTCGGAAAAGGTTTTGCCAGGATGCGTTAGATAGGCCGCTAGCTTTTTTTCATGGTCCTTGCTTTCCTGGACATTCAAAGTTTCATTTCCGCGGCCAACCCTCGCATGCAGCCCTTGTCCTGATTGCGGCCGCGAAGGCTGAGCTCGCAAAGAGCCGTGGCGTCGGGGCAGTAGTCCAAGAGTTACCGTCGGTAATGGCCCGACGCCGAAATCCTGGAACAGGATGTCGCAAAAGTCGTATGATTTTTACGGCGTCGTCTTCAGCAAGGACCGCCCATTGACTCGGACGGAATCAAGGAATTGATCGCCAGCGAGCAGGAAACGGCGGCCACAAGACGGATGTTTCGGTATTTCAGATCGCAGATTTATCTTTGGCAGATGAAGCTCACGCGAGCTAGCAGAGCGCCCATTATCGTATTGGGAAATTAAGATTGTGCAAACTGAAAAGCCCGACCCCGGGTAGTGCATTCGGCCTCACGTACTGAGGTTGTCAGTGTCTGCTTTCGAGATCGGGAATCCTTACACGAAGCTCGCATGGCTCAGCCCGGCGGGTCGTAAACTCGGCAAGGTCCCAGGATCGTCATGATAATAATTGCACGCCGCAGGTCGCGCGGTGTTCGCAAAAGCGCTCTGTTGGGAGAGCGACTGGTAGCAAGTGGGGCGGAAGAAATGGTTGGCGCCTGCGATGCGGCCGCGCGGGTGCGGAACTCAGCGAGTTTAGGCACACCTGTTGTCGGCCGTGCTTGGGTTCGTCGTGGAATTGACTCGACGGACTGTTCTTTGGACATATTATCCTCGGGACGTCTCCTGACCCGATGCATTATGAAGTTAATCAGCGGGACCAGGATAAAAATAAGCAGAAGAATAATCTGTTCCAAACCCACGTCCCTCATGAGAACCTCCTTACTTTTTGGTCGGCTGTTCTCCGGTGTCGGCGATGGAATCGCGCATGGCCGTATCGGCCTGCACATTCTTCATCCGATAATAATCCATGATGCCTAGATTACCCTCGCGAAACGCCTCGGCCATCGCGCGGGGTACTTCAGCCTCCGCCTCGACGACGCGGGCGCGCATTTCTTGTTCCAAAGCAACGGCCATGGCGCGCCGCTCCTCGGCCTTCGCCTGGGCGATCTGCTTGTCGGCATTGGCCTGATCGATTTGCAGCTTCGCGCCGATGTTCTCGCCCACGTCCACGTCCGCAATGTCGATGGAAAGGATCTCGTAGGCCGTCCCCGAGTCCAATCCTTTGCTCAAGACATGCTTGGAGATGTGATCTGGATTTTCGAGCACGTCCTTGTGTGAGACGGCGGACCCGATGGTGCTCACCATACCTTCCCCAACCCGCGCAATAATTGTCTCTTCTCCGGCCCCTCCCACCAGCCGGTCAATGTTGGTGCGCACGGTCACCCGAGAGACGGCGATGAGCTGGATACCATTTTTGGCGATAGCGGCGATTTTGGGGGTTTCGATCACTTTGGGAATAACCGACATCTTCACCGCTTCCAATACGTCGCGACCGGCCAGATCGATGGCGGCGGCTCGCTTGAACGGCAGTGGGATGTTGGCCTTGTCCGCCGAAATCATGGCGTTGACGACCCTCACGACGTTTCCGCCGGCCAGGTAATGGGCTTCCAGGTCGTTAAGCGGAAAATCCAGACCTGCCTTGACCGCGCTGATCCGCGCCGTAATAACAGTGCCGGGTGGCACCCGGCGCAGTCGCATCCCGATGAGTGTGAAGAGCCCGACGTACGCTCCCGACGCCCAAGCGGCAATCCAGAGCGGGATGGGAACGAGATAAAGTATGAACATCAAACCCACCAGCAGCAGTATCAGCAACGCGAAGCCACCGGCTACGCCGGTCTCGAATCCAAACATCTTTAACCCCTTTCTATTGGTACGTTGTGTCGCCGCACCACGATACGGTTGCCATCGACGCGGCTCACCACAATCGGCGCTCCAGACTCGACAAACCCGCCGTCGGACACCACGTCCACCCGCTCGCCTTCAATTTCGGCAATTCCTGCCGGGCGAAGCGGAGAAAGCACTGTCCCGGTTTTCCCCAGCCAGTTCTTATCAGTCTCAGACGCCGAGGCGTACCCCTGACCGGCGCCAAGTCCGGTCTCTAGAATCAGCCGTCGCCCCCAAGGCAGGCGCGGTAAGTAGCGGAGTAAAACCAAGCTCGCCAGCAACGCTAATAGCAGCGAGAAAATCACGCGGCCCGCTGCTTTAATGGTGAACTCCCACGTGGCGCCCCCTCCGACTAGGCTCAGGCTGAGGCCGGCAAGTAAGGCGCCGATTCCCAGCACCCCAGTGATGCCAAATCCGGGCACGACAAAGACTTCAGCGGCTAAAAGTACGATGCCCAAGGCAACCAGGAGTATCTCTTCCCAGCCGACCAATTGCACAAGCGAATGCCCCCAGAAAAAAAGCGCTAGGCTCATGATGCCCAAGCCGCCTGGTATGCCAAAGCCCGGCGTTCGGATTTCGATGATGATCCCGAGCATGCCGATCGTGATGAGCAGGGAACTGACAACCGGATGGGTGAGAAAGCGGACTGAATTCTCCGCCCAATTGGGTGCCGTTTTCCTCACCTCTGCACCAGCAAGCCCCAACTGCTCCAGTACGCTCTCAGTGTTCTCGGCGCGAAAATCGGCAACCTTATGTTTCAGGGCTTCCTCGGTTGTCAACGTCAGGAGCTTCCCTTTTTCAATGAGACCAGGAATCTCCACGTCCGCGTCCACCATCGCCTCGGCAATGAGCGGCGGCCGCTTGCGGCTTTCGGCCGTGGCGCGGAACTCTTTTCGTACATAGGAGACGGTTTTCTCCTCCACCGGCTGCGCGGGCGCACCCGGTTGTCCCATTTGCACCGGCGTCGCGGCGCCAATAGTTCCGCCACCGCTCATGACGATCTTCTCGGCAGCCAAACTGATAAGAGCTCCCGCAGAGATGGCTCTCTTGTTCACAAAGGCCACAGTCCGAACTCGGGCATTCAACAACGCGTCGCGGATAATAACAGCGCCATCGACGCGTCCACCGAAGGTATTGATTTCGAGAATGACGGCTGCAGCACCTGCCTCGGCGGCCTCCTTAAGGACTCGCTCAACGAACGGCGCGAGCCCAAGGTCGATCATTCCTTCGATGGGCGCCACGTAAATCACGGGTTTTTGCTGAGCGAACGAAGTCCCGGTAGCCCCGAGGCTTACGAGCAGCCCGAGACCAATGATCGCAAACCAGTTCGCCCATCTGGATTTAGGGTCCCGCATAAGGCACACTTCTACGGCGAAAGATCTAACCATTGTAAGAGGCAACTAACGATATCAACAATTTTGACCGCGCGATAGTCACGAGAAACCGCTGGCTTGAGCCGGTGCGCTTCCATGCTAAGAATTGACCGCAACGATCGCGACCGGTGATCGCTGCCGTGGTTTACCCCGTAACATAGAACGCTCCGCACGTGAGTGTGGGGATGAACCCCGTTCCAACTCCGCCACGAGAGAACGACGCTTTCTGTATCCAGTACGATTGGAAAGGGGGTGAATGTTCTCTGTTCCCGAACAGGGCAGTGTCCCAAAGCCGCGGACGTGAGTCCGTAGTACAGGGTTTAGCGGGTGTGTCCCGGATTAAACGGCGTCTGTCTTGCCGCACAAATTCCAGGGACGAGAAATCGCCGCAAATTCCGGTTAAACTCATGATCGACGCGCTCGAAGCAGCTTCCACTATATCTTTTGCGAGGAGTTAAAAACGATGTCGGCGGACAAAACACCACACTTTATTCGACGGACCTTTATCGCCGGTCTGCTTATTCTTTTGCCTTTGTTTATTACCTATATTCTCATTTCGTTTTTGTTCAACATTTTTACCGGCGTCAGCGCCCCGTTTGTTGCAGGATTCCTACGGCTCGTGGGGGCCAACGGTCTAGCCTATCCCCTCATACCGTTTATCAACCTGCTGCTCTCGCTTGCCGTGATCTTTCTTCTCGGTTTGGTCGGAACAAACATACTCGGGCGCCGGCTACTGGCGCGACTCGAGACGCTGATACTGAGGGTGCCCTTAGTCAGAACGATTTATAGCAGCACCAAACAGGTGGTAGAGACATTCCAGGGGCCAAGCCGAAGTTTTCAGCGGGTCGTTTTGCTCCAATATCCCCGTCAGGGCGTCTGGAGCATAGGCTTGGTAGCGACCGAGCGCGCGGACAGTCTCCAGCTGGTTTCAGGCGCCAAGGTGCTTGCGGTTTTTATTCCCACCACCCCCAATCCGACTTCGGGCTAC
>DASQUN010000119.1:0-6461 GCA_035641275.1 Candidatus Udaeobacter sp.
AACTCTATGTCGCGTAAACCTATCGTTGCGGTCACTATGGGTGATCCGGCCGGCATCGGACCCGAGGTTATTCTCAAGGCGCTTTGCGATCCCGCGATCAAGAAGTCGTGTAATCCTTTGATTCTCGGCGATTGGGGTGTGCTACAGCGCGCGCGTGCCGAGGGAGCTAGAGGCCTGAAACTGGTTTGTTGGGGTAATGGCCAGCCTGTGGTTCCTCTGCTTCAACGCAAGGATGTCTTTGTGGTCTGTCCACTTACATCTCTCTCCCGGAAAGAATCGCGTCCCGGTTGCCCGGCGAAAGCGGGCGGGCACGCCGCTTATCGTTACATCTGCGTCGCCGCCAAACTGGTGCTGTCGAACGTCGCCGATGCCATTGCCACCGCCCCGATCAGCAAGAGTATTTTGATGCAGGCCGGATACAACTATCCTGGGCATACAGAGTTGCTGGCCGATCTAAGCCACACGCCCGAGTGCCGCATGATGCTGATTGGCAAGAAGCTGCGAGTCGTACTGGTAACCGGCCATATCCGTTACAGCGAAGTTCCGCCTGGCCTCACACGGGAGAGTATTCGAGCGACGCTGGAACTAACACATCGCGCTCTGCGCAATTTTTTTGGCATCGTGCGGCCACGGATCGCGGTGGCTGCCTTGAATCCCCACGGCGGTGAAGAGGGCATCTTCGGCGGCGAAGAAAAAGCCGTCATCGCGCCGGCGATGCACGCGGCGAGAAGAAAAGGTGTCGAAGCGCACGGGCCGTTTCCGGCGGACAGCCTGTTTCATCAAGCCGCCCGCGGAGATTATGACGCCGTCGTCTGCATGTATCACGACCAGGGGCTTATTCCACTGAAGCTGCATCACTTCTACGGCGGAGTGGCTCTAACCTTGGGACCTCCGTTCATTAGGACGTCGGTGGATCACGGCACTGCTTACGACATTGCCGGTACCGGCAAAGCCGATGAATCGAGTATGAGGGAGGCCATTCTACTGGCGGCGCGGCTGGCGCGGCAGCATATGCGCCGGAGGGAGCAATGAACAGTTCGATTTTTCGGGAGTACGACATTCGCGGACTGGCGGAAAAGGACTTCGATAGAGAGTTCGCTTTGCTGCTTGGAAAGGTGCACGGCACGATCATCGGCCAAAAGGGTGCAAAGCGGGTTGCCGTTGGACGGGATTGCCGCGCGACCTCTGATGTTTATGCCGAAGCTGTCATCGCAGGGCTTGCCTCGACGGGATTGTACGTCTACGACATCGGTATCTGTCCGACGCCACTGCTCTATTTTTCTTTGTTCCATCTCGACACGGATGGCGGAATACAGGTGACGGCGAGCCATAACCCAGCGGAGTATAACGGTTTCAAGCTCTGCCTTGGGAAGGAAACCCTTTATGGCGGGCAGATTCAGGACATCCGAGGCAAAATGGAGCGAAAAGAGTTTGAAGAAAGAGCCGGCGGTAAAGTTGAGCGATACGAAATCATTCCTCCCTATTACCAGCATCTCCTCCGTGATGTTCCGAAGTTGGCGCGACCGCTGAAAGTCGTCGTCGACGCGGGGAGCGGCGTGGGCGGACCGATAGCGCCGCCTATTTTTCGGCAGCTCGGTTGTACCGTGTGGGAAATCGCCTGCACGCCGGACGGCCGCTTTCCGATTCATCACCCGGATCCGACGGTGCCGAAGAATCTGGAAATGCTTATTGAGAAAGTTCGTTGCGAAAAGGCGGACCTTGGAATTGCTTACGATGGAGATGCCGATCGCATCGGCGCGGTGGATGAAACGGGAACGATTCTATGGGGTGATGAGCTTCTCGTGCTTTTTTCACGCGACGTGCTGCAGCGTAATCCTAATGCCATAATCATCTCCGAGGTCAAGTGCTCGCAGCGGCTTTATGACGATATCGCGAAGAACGGTGGAAAGCCGATTATGTGGAAGGCCGGCCACTCTTTGCTCAAAGCGAAGATGAAAGAAACCCATGCGCTTTTAGCCGGCGAGATGAGCGGGCACATGTTTTTTAGGGAACGCTATTTTGGCTATGACGATGCGATCTATGCTTCGCTGCGGCTTTTAGAGATCCTGGCCAAATCGGATCGTCCGCTGTCGACCCTGTTGTCTGATTTGCCGAAGAGCCTCTCAACTCCCGAGATTCGCCTGGATTGCCCCGATGACAAGAAGTTTGTCATCGCCGAACAAGCCACAGAATATTTCCGCACGCGATACGACATTATCGATGTGGACGGCGTACGCATACAGTTCCCGGAAGGGTGGGGGCTCATCCGCGCATCCAATACTCAACCGGCGCTCGTGCTTCGGTTCGAAGCGCAATCCGCGGAAAAGCTCGAAGAGTATCGCGCCATCGTCGAAAGCAAACTCAAGGAGCTCGAAAGCCAGTAAGGGACGGATGGCGGGCAAGATCGTCATCAAAGGGGCGCGAGTTCATAATCTCAAAAACGTCGACCTCGACATTCCGCGGAACCAACTCGTGGTCATCACGGGAGTCTCCGGTTCGGGCAAATCCTCTCTGGCTTTCGATACGCTCTTTGCGGAGGGGCAAAGACGATACTTGGAATCACTCGCGGCGGATGCCCGCCAATTCCTGCAACAGATGGAGCGGCCCGACGTCGATTCCATCGATGGCCTTTCCCCCGCCATCGCCATCGAGCAAAAAGCCGCAATCTACACTCCCCGGTCAACCGTGGGCACGGTTACGGAGATTTACGACTACTTGCGGTTGCTCTTCGCACGCGTCGGTGAAGCGACCTGTGTCCGATGCGGCCGGACAATCGAGGCGCAGAGCGTCGAACAAATCGTCGATCAACTCCTTTCGCTGCCGGCCGAAACGCGGATTTGGGTGCTCGCCCCGGTCATGCTTGGTCAAAAAGGGGATCACCGGGAGCGTTTCGGAGAACTCGCGCGGGAAGGCTTCACGCGCGTTAGGATCGACGGTCAGATCTATGAACTATCCGAAGACATCCGCACAGACTGGAATGAGACACACAACATTGATTTGGTCATTGACCGGTTGGTAATCCGTGAGAGCGTCCAGAAGCGTCTGGCGGATTCCCTTGAGATCGCGTCGCGATTCGGCAACGAGCTGATCAAAGTAGCGTTTCAGACGGCTGACGCCACTGAGGCACGAGAGCTCCTTTTCAGTCGGAAGTTAGCCTGCATCGAGTGTGGCATCGCCCTGCCCGAGATTACCCCGCGGTTATTTTCTTTCAACAGTTCCTACGGGGCCTGTCCAGATTGCGCGGGATTAGGCGTGAGGACAAAACACCGCAAGAAACTCGTGAGCGCCGACGACGAAACGTCCGTGGCGCCTTGCCCAACGTGTGGCGGCACAGGGCTTAGAGCAGAAGGTCGCGCCGTCAAACTCCGCGGTAAGACTATTGCCGATGTAGCTGCTTTGCCCATTACGGAGGCCATCGTCTTCTTTGCAGGGCTGACACTCGAACATAGGAAGAAAATCATCGGACAAAAAGTGCTCAAAGAAATCACGGACCGACTGCGGTTTTTGGCTCAAGTTGGCCTGGACTATTTGACCCTGGACCGGCGGTCGATGACGTTGTCCGGTGGAGAGGCCCAGCGAGTCCGATTGGCGAAGCAGGTCGGCTCCAACTTGACGGGAGTGCTCTACATTCTCGACGAACCGAGTATCGGGCTGCACCAAAAAGATAACGCGCGACTGTTGGCGCTTCTCAAACAACTACGCGACCGGGGTAACACCGTCATCATCGTGGAACATGATCAGGAAACGATCCTCGAAGCGGATTACGTCATCGATATGGGGCCTAGCGCTGGAATTCATGGAGGAGAGGTCGTCGCACAGGGCGCCCCACAAGGATTGATGGACGAAGCTCGCTCTCTAACGGGTCAGTATCTATCCGGACAGCTGCAAATTCCCATTCCTTTGCAGCGGCGTGAAGGCAGCGGAGACTTCATCGTGATCAAAGGTGCGAGCGAGCACAACCTGAAACACGTCACCGTGATGATTCCGCTCGGAACGCTTACCTGTGTGACTGGAGTATCCGGGTCAGGCAAGAGCAGCCTGGTCATGGATATTCTCTATCGCGCGGTCGCTCAACGTCTGCGCGGATCTAGAGGCAAAATCGGTCAGTTTGACGAGCTCATCGGCTGGGAGCATTTCAACCGAGTCGTTGGAATCGATCAAGCTCCCATCGGCCGGACCCCGCGCTCCAACGCCGCCACCTATACAGGACTCTATGACCCGATTCGCGATCTCTTTGCGCAACTACCAGAAGCGAGAGTTCGGGGTTACAAGGCCGAACGATTTTCTTTCAACGTCAGCGGTGGGCGGTGCGACGCCTGCGACGGTGACGGCGTGGTCCGGGTCGAGATGTACTTCCTGCCGGATATTTTCGTAACCTGCGATGTTTGTAAAGGATCGCGATACAACCGAGAAACGCTGGAGGTGAAATACAAGGGATTAAGCATAGCAGGTCTCTTGGATCTAACGGTGAATCAGGCGCTTGAGCTGCTGAACCATATACCATCAGCCTATGAACGGTTGAATACGCTGAGGGAGGTTGGGCTCGGATACCTTAGGCTTGGCCAACCGGCGTCGACGCTTTCAGGTGGCGAAGCGCAGCGGGTCAGGCTCGCACGGGAGCTGGCGCGACGATCCATCGGCAAAACACTCTATATATTCGACGAGCCGACCACGGGGCTGCATTTCGATGATGTCAAAAAACTTTTGGAGATGCTCCACCGTCTAACGGATTTAGGCAACACTATTGTAATGGTCGAACATCATCTCGACGTCATTAAAAACGCCGATTTTATCATTGATCTGGGACCCGAGGGAGGTGCCAAGGGTGGTGCAGTAGTGGCGCAAGGAACCCCGGAAGAAGTGGCCTCTGTCGCTGAGTCTGTAACCGGCAGGTATTTGAGGAACAGCCTGGATATTCGTTAGAGCACTGGTGCTGAAGGTCGAGAGCAGTACAAATTCCTTTGTTATTTCAGATATTTAGTGGTTCTATTTTCGCTATTGACTACAGTGACCGTTTTGGTTAATTTGATATCAGACCTATTCAGTCCGAAATGCGAGATCCAGGATGAAGACTCCGATTTACATGGACAATCACGCTACTACAGCGGTCGATCCGCGAGTACTGGAGGCGATGCTTCCGTACTTTGCCGAAAAGTTTGGCAACGCCGCGAGTCGAAATCACGCGTACGGTTGGGAAAGTGAAGCGGCCGTGGACACAGGGCGAGAACAAATCGCAAAGCTGATTGGTGCATCTTCTCCGCGAGAAATAGTCTTTACCAGCGGAGCGACGGAGTCCGATAACTTGGCGATTAAAGGCGCGGCTGACTCATATCGGCCAAAGGGAACACATATTATTACTTCTGTCACGGAACATAAGGCGGTGTTGGACAGCTGTAAGGTCTTGGAAAAGCATGGCTATGAGGTGACATATCTCACGGTGGATTCGGACGGTTTGGTCGATCTTCAGCAAGTGCAAGATGCGATTACGGACAGGACGATTCTCATCTCGATCATGGTCGCTAACAATGAGATTGGAACGATACAGCCAGTAATGGAAATCGGCAAGTTGGCGAAGGAGAAAGGAATCTTATTCCACACGGATGCGACCCAAGCTGTTGGGAAAATTCCCATCGATATCGACACCATGGGAGTGGACCTATTGTCGGTATCAGCGCACAAAATGTACGGGCCCAAGGGGATTGGCGCCCTTTACGTTCGCTCGACTAAGCCGCGAGTCAAGCTCAACCCGATCATCGACGGTGGCGGGCACGAACGGGGGATGAGGTCTGGCACGCTCAACATTCCCGGTATCGTCGGTTTTGGAAAGGCATGCGAAATAGCCCAAAAGGAGATGAGTTCGGAGGCTAAGCGGCTCACGACGTTAAGGGAACGTCTCAAGAACGGGATTCTCAACCAGCTGACTGAAGTGTATGTTAACGGCCATCCGTCGCGGCGACTTCCTGGCAATATGAATATGAGCTTTGCTTATGTAGAAGGTGAGTCACTTTTGATGGGACTTAAAGAAATCGCGGTATCCACGGGCTCGGCCTGCACATCCGCGAGTCTCGAACCTTCATATGTTCTACGGGCGATCGGCATAGAGGAAGAGTTAGCCCATACCTCGATTCGTTTCGGTCTGGGTCGCTTCAATACCGAGGACGAGGTTGATTATACGATTCGGCGGGTGGTTGAGGAAGTCCGACGTTTGCGGGAGATAGCGCCCGCTTACAAGACCAAAAGAATGAGGATAGAGAGGCGACAGCAAGTCAACATAAAAGCGCAGGAGAAAGTGTCCTAGATACGGGGAATAGATATATGGCAGCAGGAATTAGTGTTACGGAGCGGGCCGCCCTTAGAATTAAAGAGCTCATCGCCGCGGAGAATAAAGAGGGGCAGGGTTTGAGAGTCAAGGTTGTTGGCGGTGGTTGTTCCGGTCTGCAGTATAAAGTGGATTTCGATCT